>VXZK01000256.1 GCA_009845545.1 Candidatus Poribacteria bacterium | reverse complement strand
GTGCCTATTTATTAATAATTTCGACTAATTTTAGCATTAGTCACATTTTTTCTTGACATATCTATATCTGTATAGTATAATATAATTACTATTAGTTTTTTGTTAAATTCATTTTATGCCTGAGGCGGGAGGCATGCGATTTCCAGATTATGTTGGTAAAAGCAGCATTCACTTATTCAGGCAAAAATTAGAGGAACATTTAACATGGCAAAATTAACGAAGAACGATGTCGTCAGCAGTATCGTTGAAGCGACCGGACTTAGCAAGAAAGATGCGAATGCCGCCGTTGATGCTTTTGCTGCGACTATTTGCGAAGCTTTAAGCAACGGCGACTCCGTCGGCCTCATTGGGTTCGGAACATTTGAAACTAAATATCGACCCGCCCGTACAGGTCGCAACCCGCAGACTGGTGCCCCGCTTGACATTCCGGCGAAAACCGTCCCTGCTTTCAAAGCTGGTAAGAAACTCCGCGACGCTGCCGCCTAAAACCAGCAGTGCTTTCGCTTAGTTTCTGGGAAAAGCCGCGAGGCTGTGCCTCGTTTCTACACGGAGGGATCGCCGCGGCTTTTCCATGTTACGCCTATTAGTAGAAGTCTCTGCATATCTCTGCCATAGAGACTGCCTTTACAACGTATTCCAACACGGGACTATTACCTGCAATGACTCATACCAATTTTTGCATGCATGATTTGTGGGGACCCTTTCCAACTTTTTGTCCGCATCGCTGCCAGGTACGCTTTGCAAGCGCGTTCGTTAAAAACTGATGTCAGGAGGCTCGTCATGTTAATCCGAACGAGAGCCCCAGTCCGCATCGATTTTGCTGGCGGGTGGAGCGACGTTGCCCTCTTCACCGAACATTCAAAGGGGCTCGTTGTTAACGGGGCCATCAATCGATACGCCTATGCAACGCTTCGGTGTGAGCGGCAGATAACACAAGACGATTCTGTTGAACTGCAACGGGTCTTGGATAAAAGCATTCGTATCTATTCCGCAGATTTCGATACCTTCATTGAAGCAGATGATGTCCGTCAGCTTGAATATGACGGAAATATTGACTTAGTGAAGGCGGCGGTGCGGCGAATGTCCATACAAATTGGCGGGTTTGATCTTATCACGCAATCCACCGCACCGCCAGGGAGTGGATTAGGCACCTCCGCATCAATGGGAGTAGCACTCGTCGGGGCCCTTGGCGCGCTTAAGGAAGCAACTTATCTCCCATACGAATATGCTGAACTCGCGAGTACCATCGAACGTCATGAACTCGGGATACTCGGCGGGAAACAGGACCATTACGCAAGTGCGCTCGGCGGTATCCATTTTATGGAGTTCCAAGGCGAAGAGGTAAAGACCTCGCCATTGAGATTCTCACCCCATATCCGCTACGAGCTGGAAAAAAACCTTGTACTCTGTTACACGGGGCTGCCCCGACTTTCTGGTAACATCCATCAGAACGTGACGGACGCATATAAAAGCGAAGAACCGGATGTTCGCAACGCACTCGAAGCCCTCAAAGCCACCGCCGAGGCGACGAAAACCGCACTTATGCGAGGGCGATTAACGGAATTCGGTGAACTTCTCACCGAAAATTGGAACAACCAGAAAAAGTTACATCCCTCTGTCACAAATGACCAGATTGATCACCTCTTTAAAATTGCTATGACGAATGGCGCAACTGGTGGAAAGGCGTGCGGTGCCGGCGGCGGCGGATGCCTCCTATTTTACTGTGAACCGACACGCGAACACCGCGTCCGACAAAAACTTGAAGACGCAGGCGCGCGGATCATTGATGTCAACTTCGATTTCGACGGACTTCAAATGTGGAAAGTCTCAAACGATTAAACACAAAAATATGGAAAATAATACACAAACTACGCAAACCGCAACTGATATGGAAGCCGCCGAAACGTTAAAAACGGCAAGGGATAACATCTTAACAGAACTCAAAAAGCGAATCATCGGGCAGAACGAAGTCACCGAGCAACTCCTCATCGCGCTCTTCTCACAGGGACATTGCTTACTGGTAGGGGTACCCGGGTTAGCGAAAACGCTACTCATTAGCACGTTCGCGCAGATCCTTCAACTCCCTTTCAATCGCATCCAATTTACGCCTGACCTGATGCCATCCGATATTATCGGCACTGATATTATTGAGGAAGGCGAAGCTGGGAAACGCGCTTTCCGCTTTATCAAAGGACCCGTATTTGCAAATATCGTCCTCGCCGATGAGATTAACCGAACACCCCCTAAAACACAAGCCGCACTCTTACAAGCTATGCAGGAATATAAGGTCACCGCAGGCGGTAGAACATACGCATTGGAACGTCCGTTTTTCGTATTGGCAACACAGAACCCCATCGAACAAGAAGGGACATACCCGTTACCAGAAGCACAACTCGACCGGTTTATGTTCCATATCACGATTGATTATCCTGATAAAGATGCCGAGAAAGAAATCGTGATGACGACAACAGCAGCGTATGAACCGGAGATAAAAGCCGTTATCACAGGTGAAGAAGTCTTGCAAATACAGCAGGTCGTCCGGAAAGTCCCAATTGCTGAGGCGATTGTAGACTATGCCGTGGAATTGAACCGACAGACGCGACCTACAGCAGATGCACTCGATTTTATTCAAGATTGGGTGCAATGGGGTGCCGGACCGAGAGCATCGCAATATCTTGTCCTCGGGGCAAAGGCACGTGCGATTCTCCACGGACGCTATCATGTCGCTTATGAGGATATCAAAGCCGTCGCGATACCCGTACTTCGACACCGAATCCTGACAAACTTCAACGCCGAAGCCGACGGGATCACAAGCTTAGATATTATCAATAGACTGTTGGAAAAAGTCGAGCCACCAGCAGTGCAATAAGTAGATGCAGTATAAGAACAATGCGTACAATTGACACTTTTAGGATGAATAAGGAAGAGTTTTCTGTACTATCCTCTTTTCAGGAAGCCGATGAGGCTGATAAAGCCTATTGGCATTCTAAAACTTTCTTCGACCCGTATGGCAGCCCTCGAATTGATGCGGCAGATTAACTATGGCTACGATCCAACTACCGAACGACTTCAAAGAGTTCTTGAGATTGCTGAACTCACGCAAGGAGACGAAAATAGCAAAGAATGAAAATCGCAATTATAGGAACAGGATACGTCGGCTTAACCACAGCAGTGGTACTCTCCTATCTCAACCATGATGTCGCCGCAGTGGATAAAGATGAAAACAAGTTAACGCTTTTGCACACACGGAAAAGCCCGATCCATGAACCCGGCATCCAGAAACTTCTTGACGAAGTGTGGCATACGATCCGTTTCACGCCGAGTGTATCTGAAGTTGTTCCGGAAGCTGAACTGGTTCTGATTGCTGTCGGAACACCACCAAAGCAGAACGGTGAGGCGGATACGCGGCATGTCGAACAAGCCGCGAGAGAAGTCGCACAAGTCTGTCTACCAAATAGGCATTACACGCTTGTCGTCAAATCCACAGTTCCGATCGGTACCAACCAACGTGTCGTTGAGGTTGTAGAGGAAGTATTCTCAGAACGAGGGATCCGAGGGAATATCTCCGTCGCTTCAAATCCAGAATTCTTACAAGAGGGATTGGCACTACAAGGTGCGTTCTATCCGGACCGGATTGTCGTTGGCGCAAACAGCGATAAAGCTGTTGATACCTTGCGTCGTCTCTATCAACCGATCCTTGAACAAACCTTTGACCCGCCAACCGAGTTTCCACGTCCGTCTTCTTACCACCTCCCGCCTATGATGACAACGGATCCGAACAGTGCTGAGATGATTAAATATGCAGCGAACACTTTCCTCGCGCTTAAAATCAGTTTTATTAATGAGATCGCTGGGCTCTGTGAGGAAGTTGCTGCAGATGTAACAGAAGTCGCACGCGGTATTGGGCTTGATGCACGTATTGGACATCTATTTCTACGAGCAGGTCTCGGGTGGGGGGGCAGCTGCTATCCAAAAGATACCGCCGCACTCTTAGGGGTCGCAGCACAATCTGCATACGATATGCCGATTACGGAAGCCGCACGCACCGTCAACTTCCGTCAACGCGAGCGCATCGTTGAAAAATTACGGGACACGCTGGGCATGCTCAAAGCCAAAACCATTGGTGTTCTTGGACTTGCCTTTAAGCCGAACACCGATGACATTCGAGAAGCACCCGCACTTGACATTATCCGAGAACTGCTTTCGGAGGGTGCGATTGTCCGGGCACACGATCCAATTGCTATCGCAAACGCACGTCGTGCTTTAAGTGAAGAGCACGAAATGGACAACAGGCTGTACTTCATCGAAGATGTTTACGAACTCTCCTATGATACAGACGCACTGGTGCTTGTCACCGAATGGGAACCGTATCACAAACTTGAACTCCGTAGACTCGCCAAGCACATGAAGACCGCAATTCTTATCGACGGTCGCAACGTTTATTCGCCAGAAGAAGCACGCGATGCAGGTTTCCACTACATCGGGGTCGGCAGAGTATAGAGGCATTCGCGGTTACAAACCCATTCCACAATATGGACGCTTTTAAACAACCCGAACCCTTTGATAAGAATTGGCAACAATATTGCCCACATAAGCCGTTTCCACCCTATCGCCATATACCCGGTGTCACGCCACATCCGATTCGCGACCCGCTCGGACACAGTTATGGGATAGAAGAGGAACACGACGCTGAACTGCTACCGCCAGAATTTTGGAGACAAAACGAGGACTACCTCTACGGTGTGGATCTCTATAATTTCGCCTATTGGTGGGAGGCACATGAAGCATGGGAAGGACTATGGCACCAAGCAGAAGACACATATCGTCTCTTCCTTCAAGGGTTAATTCAGGTATCGGCATCTTTGATTAAATACCACATGCGGATGCTACGTCCACTGCGTACGCTTTCTACCGCGGGGCGCGATAAATTACGGCAAGTTGTCGTTGAATGTGATGATGCCGCCGGAAATTACATGGGCATCAACCTACCAGCATTTTTAAACACCGCCGATGCATTCTTTGCCCCTTTTTTTCACGACACCGTTCCAGAAACCATCTATCGTCAGGAGTCAGTTAAACCGCTAATACTGCTGAAAGATTAATGTAGATTACCAACCCACCTATTTTGAGGAAAGCAATATGCCAACTTTTTTGCCTTTTCTCATCTTCAGTCTTGTCTGTGTTTTCATCGTTGTATTGCTGCTGATATTGTTTAAGATAGGGGCATATTTTGGCAGGAGCGATGTCGATGAATTCCGGGCTGTTCGGTGTCCGCAATGTCAAACCCGACGGAAACCCGAAAAAACAGGGGCGGTCAGAAATCTCGTTGAACTTGAGATGCGTTGCCCGCGTTGCGGATTTATCTCATGGGATGTTCCGCCGAAAACGAACCTATCCACACGTCCTACCGATCGCGATAATCTCTAAATCGGTTGCCACCGGATGATGCAGAAGTGTGAGTTTCCTGGAGCGTTTTCCCATTTACTGACATCACCGTAACAGGAACCGATGAAAGTTATAGTGAAGCCCATAAATAAGTGAACATCTTTGTAGCATAAACTTTCCAGTTTGTGCCAGTCTGAATGCCTGTTATAGGTATTCAGACTGTTTAAGAGTGCCCAATTAACTATAGGTTTTACTATAATATCTCTTCAGAATCACCTTCGTATTGATTGGTTACTCCAATTGACCCCTGATACCGAAGGACTCTTCAAAAAGCACAGGAGCATCACAAATGTCACAACAAGACGCAATAGAACATCTCGAAACATTCGGCTATTGCTTAATTGAAAACGCGATACCCACAGCACAGGCAGACGCGATGGCGGAGAAATACTTCCAACTTCATCAAGACCCCGCGAATCGACAGACTTTTCAGGAGCCAGATGCTGAACTCTATCAAACGCTTTTCGGTGTGGTCAACCTTGATGAGATGTGTTGGAAATGCATCGCACATCCGCAAGTATTAGATGTCGTCCGGTATTTTCTTGGCGATAGCGCAAGACTCGGTGAGGCTTGCACAAAGTGGGTCAAACCAGGTGCACCGCAAGGGGGTATCCATTCCGATTCAACGCACGACTTACCAGCGCGCTTGCCCGAAACACCGTGGATGATTAATTCAATCTGGATGATAACGGACTTTACCGTTGAAAATGGCGCGACGCTCGTCGTACCGTTTAGCCATCGCGCACGGCGCAGACCGTCAGAACAAGATATCGCCGAAAGTTACCCTGTACCTGTCTGCGGACGGCGGGGCTCTGTGCTATTATGGCACGGCGGGACATGGCACGGGCAAGGGGCAAACACTACCGATGACCAGCATCGCATGGCGTTGAATATCGCTTATTATCCGGCTTGGTGGAATCTAATGCGTGAGGGCGGACACCAACCCGTTTTTCCAGAGACATTTGCACGCATGCCGGCGGATCTCCAAGGACTTACCCGACATAAGGTGGCGAAACAGCGTGCCGACATCTATGAGTTTTGATCTGACCAAACGTCCCCGTTATCGCTGCGCTGCAGCCCTGAGAATCGCCTTGGTAGCATCCGAGATGTTAAGCGTTGTGAACGCCGCATCGGATAACGCAACCCAATAGTATGCCTGGTGTTCAGTAGGACTGAGTTTAATCTCACCTTCCTTGACCTCAACAAAAAAGTTGAAGTGTCTTGTTTTCTTAACAGAACTGGATGTCCAATCAAAGGATCTGAGATATTCAAGTACCGATGTCACAGTAAGTCCCGTCTCTTCCTGAACTTCTCGAGCGAGTGCTGTAAGTAGGTCTTCACCTGCTTCCACAGTACCGCTTGGAATGCCAACGAATCCACCCATAGAGTCAGATAGCACTCGCTCCAGAAGCAAGAATTTGTTGTTTCTATAGATGACCGCCCCGACAACCAATTTTTGCACGCCGTCTTTTTCAGCGTCACTCAACAACTGCTGAATGAGAGGAGGGTTGATGTTTGACTGCATATCGTGGTTCATTTCACCCGTTGCCCTGCTTGAAATACCGCGATCACTCGGCTAAACGCGCTTACATCGTCCGTAGGATCGCCCTCGAAAGCAACGAGATCAGCGATTTTCCCTGGTGCAATAGTTCCAATCTCATCCGCCATTCCGATTGCCTCCGCGGAGATACGGGTCGCCGAGATAAGTGCCTCTGCAGGTGTAAACCCGACTTCGACGAGTAGTTGCAAATCGTAATCAAGATGGCCGAATGCAAGATTGCCGACCCCTGAATCGGTACCCGGCACGATCCGGTCACGAAGATCGTAGTCGAGCATACGCCGCATCACATCCAAGCGTCCTTCTGCCCGTGCTTCAAGTCGTTGCAATTCTGTCATTTCATCAGCGGAAATCGTATCACTATCGCGTTTTGCACGGAGTTCAACGATGCGCGGATAGCCCGTCCACGCTTGCAAAGTCGGACTAATCCAGATACCTGACTCCGCCATCATCTCTGCAATTTTGGGATCAAACCGGAGTTCACCGTCCGGATCGAGAAACTCGGCATGCTCCATCAAGTCAATGCCTGCCTCAACCGCTCGTACCATTGATTCCTTCGCGCGACAATGTGCCACCGTGAGCCGATGGAAGTGATGCGCCTCGTGGACAGCAGCGTGCAATTCGGCGACAGAGTAGCTGGCGCGTCCAGGAATCGTCCCAACAGTGCCACCACCTGATGCCATAATCTTGATATAATCTGCCCCCTCGTGAACTAACCGACGGACGGAACGGCGCATCTCAGCCTCACCGTCCGCTGTCTCGTTGCACATGTGGAAATGTCCACCTGTACAGGTTATCGGTCGTCCACTCACCAAGGCGCGGGGACCTGGAATATAACCGCGTTCAAGTCCGTCTTTCAGTGTGAACCCGACCTTGTTTCTCGCACCATGCTCGCGGATAGTCGTAATCCCGGCTGCGAGATGCCGTTGCAGATTCATCGCACCGGTCAGCACCATCATCTCATCGGTTTCGGAGAACATCTGAACGTAGCTCCGTCCGTCCCCCGCGAGACTCAGGTGCGTATGGCCGTCAATGAGACCCGGCACGAGCCACGCATCGCCGAGGTCGATCATCTGCGCGCCAGGTGGTGTCTGTTTCGCAATCTCTTCTTGATGCCCGACAGCGTCAATCCGCCCGTTGGTTACGAGGATCGCCTGCTCGGTTTTAGCAGATGTGCTTATCCCGTCAACGAGTTGAGCGGCGCGGATTTGAACAATTTGATTTGACATAAATCCAACTCCTAATTGCTTCAGACCTTCACAACAAAATCACACCCTTGCCGGAACCATTCTCGAAGGATTGTGTCTTCATTGCGAGTCCGTTTCGCCTGCGAACCTGCCGCCTTTGAGATGTCTATTATTGCCGAGACGATGTCATCTCCGAAAAATCCTGCCTCTTTGATAACATTACCATCTGGATGTACAATCTTCGAGTTTCCATGCGATGAGCCTGGCGAGCGAATATCATCAGGGTTCGCGGGCGTATTCGCCATCACGAGATAGATACCGTTTTCTGTTGCACGTGAAATCGGCATCGCGCGATAAGCAGAAAGTTTATATTCTGACAACAACCCAGCTTCACACGAGCAGAAAATGCAGAGTTGCGCCCCCATCGCCGCTGGAAGTTTGACTAACTCTGGATAGCGTACATCGTGACAGATGATGAAGCAACAGTCAACACCCGCTAACTGCACAATCGGTAGTTTACCACGGTTGTTCGTGCACCACTGCTCTCCGGCGAGGAATGTCTTGCCATAACGGTATTTAAGGCTCCCTTGTTGATCGAAAATCGCTAAATCGTTGTGCCAATGCTCGCCATCGTGGTGCGCGGAACCGACGACAACAGCCATCGCGTGCTGACGCGCAGCCTCGGCAATTTTCGCCTCAGCCTCTTTGAACACCTGTGGAGAGGTCCGTTCCCAGTAATCGGTCCGACAACAGTAACCGAATAGACATCCTTCAGGGAATACCGCAATCTGGATCCCCATCTCCGCACACGCCGCAATTTGTTCAAGTACTTTCGCGGTACTTGTAGATACATCTTCACTTGTGAGCAATTGACATGCAGCCACCTTAATCTGATTATCAGCCATCTGAATATCCCCCTTGCGTTTTTGGCATTGTATCACATCCGTTCATTTGATGCAAGAGACGGTAAAATCGCGATCAGCGTCAGTAGAATCCGGTATAATTTCTGTAATAGACCTATGCTATTAACGCAAATCGCTTGTAGATGAGGCACTCAGATTTTCTTAGGTACTAAGGAGAGCCTATGCACCCAATTTTCAGACATACCACGATCATGATAATCCTCATGCTGGTCAGCATCTATGGACTGATACTTCCAACAAAGGCGATGGAAGGACCACACGGAATACCACACGTACGCGTCAATCCGATCGTCAAACTCGCACAAGAAGATGCCAGACAAGACTTGGGACACAACGCAGGCTTGCGTTGGTTCTCTTACGGCACGGGATGCTGGGTGTTCGCTGTCGTTCATGCAAGCGTAAGTACCCCGACAGTTCCAAGTCATCGGTTGTTAGGCAGGTCCCCTGAATACGTTAACACCTATGCCGAGGCATACGAACGTTCCATCAAGGACCGACGCATGGAGATGTCAGCAACAGGCTGGGTGGTATCGATGGTGGCAGTGCTTTGGCTCTGGAACATCTTTACGGATTAAAAAATCGACAACGAAGTATGAATAGGAAAAATTGATCATGTCCTCGGTATCGATTATCATCACCGGTTGAGTGTCGCAGAAGCAGCGTCTTTCTGTCAACGTATGCCCTCCGGTACACTCGATTTTTTGGAGGAACCGATCCGAGATGAGACCCCGGAGGCGTATGAATCTCTGCGGACGATGGTGGATGTCCCGTTTGCGATTGGCGAGGAGTTCTCCAGCAAGTGGCAGTTTCTCCCCTATCTCGAGCGCGGTATCACGAACTTTGCTCGCCTTGATGTGTGCAATGTCGGTGGTTTGACAGAATCGATGAAGGTTGCTGGCTTGGCTGAGGCGCACTATATCGACCTGATGCCGCACAATCCGTTAGGTCCCATCTGTACGGCTGCGACGGTTCATCTGGCGGCTGCCGTTACCAATTTCGCTTGGTTGGAAATCCGCACCTCGCCGACAGAAAGTTCTGGACACTATGATGAGGACCTATTCCCTGTGCAACTCACGCTCGAAGGCGCGTCTATACCGGTACCGGAGGGGCCTGGCTTGGGCGTTGAGGTTAACGAAGAATTGGTAACGTCGCAAACATTCAAATTCGCGGAACCACCACACCTACGCCGACGGGACGGATCTCATACGAACTGGTAGTGTGCTAAACGAGAAGTTGCGTGAGGGGCTGCGAACCAACCGCATGTCATCAGGAATTTTTGCACTCCTGCATAACAACATCATCGGTATGTTCTGTTTCGCTTGTGTATTGGCTATTTTCTATATCCGAACGAAATCGCTCTTTGTACCAATGAGTATTCACATCACGAACAATGGCATTGCATGGTTGCTTGATTGGCTCGGGACAGAGTTTGGCGAATCCATTTCACACACAACAGATGTAGAAATTTCAGAACTTTGGCAAATAGGATTGATAGGCGTTGTAATTACTATCCCGTGTTGGATATACTTCTGGCGACGTTACATTTTGAAAATCGACTGGCAGATGCCATATTTTACCGAATCAACTAATAGTGAAGACCCAGTAAATAGCAATATATAAAATCATCCACACCTGACCTAATGTATGCTATAATCTGAAGAAATCGTGTTTCAGTGTAAGGAGGAATGTACCAAATGATGAAAACGCAAACGGTTAGGTATGGAGAAAACGGTGGAGTTGAGATCATTGATATTGATGTCCCTGATCCGCAGACGGGTGAAGTACAGGTTCAGCATGCCACATGTGGGGTCTGCGCATGGGATTTAGCGACGTTTCGGGACGGTGGTTACGCACCTCCGGGTCATGAAGGCGTTGGATATGTCACAAAAGTTGGGAGCGGTGTCCCAGATATTAAAGAAGGGATGCGTGTTGCAAGCGTAACGTTGGGATTTGATGGTATCAAGAACTGTTCAACTGAAGACCTATATGTCCTGCCAGAATCAGATATTGCGGACGAATACTGGCTTGTTGAGCCGGTTTCGTGCGTTGTAACAGGTCTCGACACTGCCCCTTTGCGACCTGCTGATAACGTTACAGTTATCGGATGCGGTTTTATGGGGCTTATGTTCGTTCAGGCATTGAGCCGATTCTACACGTCCGACCTTATCGCCATTGATCTCGTCGAGAAACGTCTGAGACTGGCGAAATCATTCGGTGCTGAATTCACGTATAACCCTGAGGAAATTGATGCCTCCGAGTTAATATCAGAGCTGAGAGCACGTCCGATTGACGTGGTGTTCGACTGTTCCGGTAAAGCTGCAGGGTTAAATCTCGCCACGAAGATTGTTCGCCAAGGCGGGCATATCAATCTTTTTGGTTGTATTCGCGAGGAAGTAACATTCAACGGTACCACCTGGCACGGCGGCGCGTTTAATTTGGTGAGTTCGTCGCCCGGTGCAAAGATTCGGGATCCGTTTCCGCCAGCGATCCGATTCCTCAAGCGGGGGATCATTGACCTAAAGTCCCTCATAACCCACATTGTGTCGCTTGAGGATTATCCAGCACTTCTCAAGGAAGCGACGAGTGGTGATGGAAGTTACATCAAAGGGGTCGTGAAAGCAACGTAGTGGGACCACATTTGAAAAGGAGAGTCCAATGAAGTTTAGATTGCATGAAAAGTTGAAATATATGACTTTAGGGGGATTGCTGACCCTTGCTGGTTTTATGTTTGGTAACATGAACAGTGATACGACAGCACAATCTGGATATGAAACGATTGATAAACTGACCGTCCGAGAGTTAATTGTGCGTAAGGATATAAGGATAATGAGGGATGGTATGGATCCTCAAGTTCTTATTTCTTCGGACAGAAATGGTGGGCGTGTGATCACTTATGGTCCAAAGGGCCCAAAGGGAATGAGTGCCGCTTCTCTTTTGGTCGCAGAGGGTAATGGCGTTGTGACAGCTCAGGGGTCAAAGGGGAAAACGGGTGCTTCTCTCATGGTTAATGAAGGCGGCGGAGTCCTCTCACTTTTCGCACCTGATGGAAAAGCACGGATTGTCTTAGGGATATCTGAGGGTGACGGTGTCGCTTACTTAGTCAATAAACTTGATGAAGCGCGTGTATTGAAACCTTAGAGATTTTTGTTATACTTGATAAAAATCGCTTTCACCTGTAGTACGCTTGTGGTGTTCGTATTAACGATACTTGTGTCCCCTATGTCGTTGACGATGGTTTGTTCTCCGGTCTCTACCCGATCGAATCCTTCAAATATGATGCCATCAGCACCCCTGTCGCGTGCCTTCTCTATTAACGTTTCTTGTAACGCCTCTGTGTCACCTCCGTCTGCAGTCGCGTGTCCCATCACCAGATAGCCTTCGGTTACATCATCCTCGGAAAAGTAAACATCTACATGGGAAGTAGGCGTATAGGAATCCCCAAGATAATCGACATCAACGTCATCACCACAAGCGCTAACAAATAATGTCATCATTGAAATCAGCACGATGATTTTTCCATTCACATTTGCGATCGACATGAGAAAACTCCTGATATTTGGTTTTCGGTTTATAGTGAAGCCGATAAATAAGTGGACATCTTTGTAGCATAAACTTCTTAGTTTGTGCCAGTCTGAATGCCTGTTATAGGTATTCAGACTGTTTGAAAGTGCCCAAGTAATTACAGGTTTTACTATAAGACACATTTGAGAGTGTGGTACCGTTTCGATATGAGAAAACCAATGGCAGATGTTCATCATCCGCCAACACATCACCGGTCTTCAACTTCGCAAACACTTCATCGGGCAACGCGCTTTTCTTGCCATTGAACGTGGCATCCTCCGGCATAAACAGCATTGCAAACGCACGGCGTGGGTGCATCGTCATATTGGGACCCGCCGCATGCGCAACCAGCCCACTTCTCACGGTAGAATTCAATCTGATCGCTCGTAACTTGTGTGTTCATAGCATATTAGGTGACCCGAAACAGGACCTCTCAATCGTAATTACTGGGTCGATGATCGCCGAGGAGCCGTCTCTGTTGAGGGTTCACTTGCGCGAGGATGGATTCATCAAACTGAAACTTATTCAGATAAGGTGGGTATTTTTGTGTAATCATCCGCATGGCATAGTGTACCTGCAAGAGATAACGGGTTTCGTCGCTCGTATTGGCAGAACCACGATGCCAGACTTCACTACGGAAAAGCACCACATCCCCCGCATTGCACAAGATACTCTCCTCTGTCCGGTTATTCCACTCAGTTGCGCCGTTTGGAGAACACCCGGAGAAATGGCTGCCCGGCACAAACTTCGTCGGTCCTAATTCCTCGTACATATCATTGAGATAGTAATGAGCAGTCGTAATGAAGATCGGGACTTTAACGCGTGGATCAGAACGCACATCTGCCGGTAGACTGATGGGCAGCCAATCCGTGTGTAACCCCTGATCGGGTCGTCCCGGTCCTGTTATCCACGATTGCATACCGATGCAATGACAATCCTCACCGTGCGTCACTTCAGCAACTTCAATAATCGGTGACTTATCGAGGAATTGCAGATACAGCGGATCGCGATTAAACGAGTTGTTGATGATTTTATTCAGGAATCCGTCGCCATTTTGAGGCGTTTGATGCCGATCCAAACACTCCGGGATCGTCTCTAATCGCTCCATAGTGGCTCGCAATTCGGCGACTTCATCGGCGTTAAGCACGTTGGGGAAATAGACATAACCGTCTCTTTCAAGTGCTTCAACTTGGCTCTCTAAGTCGTTATATACCACGAGTGAGAGGGCTTTCGCCATTTTCAGTACTCCTTGAGGATTTTAAAAATCGTCCAAAGTTTAATAACAGGGCTTATGCACAAAGCAATATTCGGATGAAAGGATGGAAGTCCGCCTTCCGCGCCTCCATCCTTCCAATCTTCCGATACTATGAGGAAAGAAAGGAATCTTGCGTAAATCCTATTCCGCTAATACGATGACACCGCACCCGATACGCGCACCCGCATTGCCCGAAGGTTGCGAGACGAAATCGTCCGCATCAGCATGGACAATGATACCTTTGCCGACGACATCTACGTCAGAACCGGTGCCGATTTCCCAGAGATCTGTCGTCAATGTAATACGACCGGTTCCATCTTCGCCGACAGTGATGTTGCCGATATCCCCAAGATGAAACTCACCTTCACCCCACTTCCCATGTGCAACATCAGTGGGATTCCAGTGACCACCAGCAGATGTCCCGTCGGGCGCACTACAATCACCGTTTGCGTGGATATGAATGGCGTGCAGACCGGGAGACGCGTCCTGGATTTCAGCCGTGAGCGTGATTTGGTCGCCGTTTTGTGTGAAAACTGCCATGCCGGTTACGCCACTGTCGTTCAATGAACCAATCACGGCGTGTGCTTGTTCTGCAGGTGCCGTTGGAAGAACGCCCGCCTGTTGCTGAACTCTCTCGCAACCCATTAATAGGATCGAAACACTGATCAATAGGAAAAATACTGACTTTATACCAATAGACATTAAACGCGTTTTCATTGTTAACTCCTTTAGTTACAAGGTTGTTAATCTAACGTGAGTTTGATAAGAAAAATATGATGGAAGGAATCCCTAAATTCCTCAATCATAATTGCTTGGTCGATGATCACCGAGGAGCCTTCTCTGTCGAGGGTTGGCTTGGGCGAGAATTGACGCATCAAACTGAAATTTATTCAGATAGGGCGGATATTTCTGTGTAATCATCCGATTCGCATAGTGTACCTGCATGAGATAACGAATTTCGTCACTCGTATTGGCAGAACCACGATGCCAGACTTCGCTACGAAAAAGCACCACGTCCCCCGCATTGCATAGGATACTTTCTTCACCTCGGTTATTCCATTCTGTTGCGCCGTTTGGGGAACATCCAGAGAAATGGCTGCCCGGTACAAATTTCGTCGGTCCCAATTCCTCATACATATCGTTGAGATAGTAATGAGCGGTAGTGATGAAGATTGGGACTTTGACGCGTGGATCAGAACGAACATCTGTCGGTAGAGAGATTGGCAGCCAATCGGTATGTAATCCCTGATCCAGCCGTCCCGGTCCTGTCAGCCATGAATGCATACCGATGCAATGACAATCCTCGCCATGCGCTGCCTCAGCGACTTCAATAACCGGTGATCTGTCAAGGAACTGGAGATACAGTGGGTCGCGATTAAAAGAGTTGCTGATAAGCTTATGGAGGAATGCGTCGCCATTTTCAAGTGTTTCGTCCCGATCATGAGACTCCGGGATTGCCTCTAATCGATCCATCATTGCACGCAATTCAGCGATTTCATCGGCATCAAGCACGCTGGGGAAATAGACATAACCGTCCCTTTCCAATGCTTCAACTTGGCTTTCTAAATCATTATAAACAACGAGTGAGAGGGCTTTCGCCATTTTCGGTACTCCTTTCCGACGATAGCAGGGGATCAACACTTATCGCTATGATATGTTAACCACAACGAAGTTGTCAATCAAAAAATGTGTCTGCACTGGATTTCTTCTAAGGTCCACCACAAAGCGATTACCCCGATACCTCAACTATACTGCCTTGAGTTTTCGCCATAGGGTCGTACGACTGATTCCCAAACGTTGTGCAGCGAGCTGCGGCTTTCCATCAGATGCCTCCAAAACCCGTTGAACTAATTCACGTTCCAATGCAGCAAGCGGGTTGCTTTCCTTGAGTGCCTGTGTAACAATATCATCTCTCGACGAAATAAGGTCGAGCGGGAGATGTTGCTTTTCAATACTGCCACCCTGACATTTGACGAATGCATGCTCTATGATATTCTCCAACTCTCGTACATTGCCGGGATAGGTATAATCCATTAAGATTTCAAGGGCATCCGGTGCGATCCGATGAATAGATTTTTGGGGCTGTTGACTAAATTTTTCGATGAAGTGTTCAATAAGGAGTGGGATGTCATCTCGTCTTTCACGGAGTGGCGGCGGCGTAATCGGGACGACGTTGAGCCTATAGTATAAATCCTCTCGGAAACGTCCAGCATCAATTTCTGTCTTCAGGATTCGATTTGTCGCTGCAATGACACGGACATCTACTTTATGTGTTTCGGTTGAACCGACCATTTCATATTCACACTTTCTGGTAGAGCTTCGTTGACATTAGCCCGTGGAGATGAAATGACTGTTATCCTGATTACCTTAAAAGCAGAATACGCGCTTGACGAACATCCAGCACCTGCAGCGGCAACGGTTGTTATGCTTAGTGGCAGTATTATCTTTAAAACAAGCACTAAAAATATCACGATAGTAGAAGGTGAATCAGTGACCTTTACGGCTGACATCCTTCACTCAGTTCACGCGAACGAGGATAGTACATTCCTTGTCGTTATCGGTGGCAAACATGCTGAGTGAGTATTGAAAACGGTAAGCACGAAGGACTGTTGTCCAGATTCTACTAATGTTGTTTGATAGAGTTAAATTTTAAATGCTCAGTTCTTTTCACGTAACAGACGAAAGGTGTTGAGAAAATCAATGTTATAGTAGATTCTATAATTACTTGGACATTCAACAT
>VXZK01000172.1 GCA_009845545.1 Candidatus Poribacteria bacterium | reverse complement strand
ATCCATTTAGGCGTTCCTTAGGTTTGTAAAACTAATACTTCAATTTTAATTTTAACATTCATAAGTCAATTTGTCAACTTTTCTGTCGTTTTAATTTGACTTTTGGAAGAAATTTGGTATAATTATAATGAGCAATGGGCGTGTTTAGTTATTCGCGGTAGAAACTTCGTACCGTAAACTAAGCAAGTTTCAATATTAGATGATATGCACATTGTCTGTTCATGACGGGCGGGGAAACCCCGCTCCTACGGGGGTTCGGCACCTCTCGGAAATCCGAAAACCGGAAGATTATTATTTAATATTGCTTAGTTTGTGGGAAATCCCTATACACAAGAGTGTTTATGTCCGTATCCGCTAAAGATCATAATCTAAAGAATATCTTGTATGTTACGCAACTTATTATCGAGTAAAGCGATCCTTGCAGGACTTGTTTTCTTTGTTATAGTTGTCGGGGGCAGCTTACTTTATAATTGGCATGTCCAACGCACCATTGAAGCCGAATTGGCGCGAACCGATCCAGTGATGCAGCCAGAGAAAAATAAAAACGAGGCACGCACCGCAGAAGACACCGTCGATACAAGCCCGGTGGACTTTAAACAAGCAAACACGGACCTTGAAACCGGTGACGCACAGGTGATGGCTGCCGACACGGCTGTATTACCGAGTGACGGTGCAGCACCTCTTGATCCATCAGATGCGTTTTTATCTGATGATTTTGTATCAGAAGAAGAACCCACCGAAGGTGTACCGGTCTCGCCCTACGGTTTCGGACCATATCCTAAAGTTCCGAGTGATTTTCCATTCACTCCTACGTGGTTATGGCCAGAAGCCTCACTCCAAAACGTGGATGGCTTAAAGTATCATGAGTTGAGGTTTCGTGTGCTAATTAAGTTATGGAATGAGGGAGACACTCAATTCGCTGGTGCCTCAATTAATCCGGACACATCTAAGGTTTACCCTTCATATCCGAATACCGTCTACCTTCGATACACGGAAGATGGCATGGGAGGTAAGGCAGTTTTAGTCAAAAGAGGACCCGGTGTTTCAAAAGAAGATGAAGCCCAAATTATTGTTGGGAACGCCCCACCAGGGATCCAGATTCTGGATTACGATACAAGTGGAATTGATCCATACACCTATCTTGACTTGCCTTCAAATTAGGAGAATATAGCAATGACAAAATTTATTCATTTTTTTTGTGTCTTGTTTAGTGATGTTGTCCCTCTGCTTCAGCTCAGCGGAAACACATCAAGAAAACAATCACAGCGGCTTAAAAGCGTCTGCTTGGGCATCTGTTTACCATTTCTATGTCGGTAATGGCAGTACAGCCTTTTTTGTATCTGCCCAAGCAAGTGCTGGAATGGATCCGCTGCCGCTAGGTCAGAGCAACTTCGTTGGAAATCTTAGATTGGAAATTGGTTTCACAAGCCAACCCGCAAAATATGACGAACCCTATAGAGAGCACTTCGGTTACCTGGGGCCCGAGACGACAACACTCTATAGTGGCACGATCGTACCAGGCTCCGGAACTCTACGACCTTGGTCAGAGAGTGATTCTTATATATCTGGAAACTGGATGTCAGGCACCTCTGGTAGTCACAGCCACGATGCATCAGCGAACGATCACAAACCTTGGGACGATGGCGTGGACGGTAACTGATAATACATTAGTATAAATCAAGAGGATTGAGAGATGAATGAAGTCGTTTACAATGAAGACTTGGTGAAAACAGTAAAAAACAAGTATCTTGCTGTGAATATTGCCGCGAAGCGAGCCAGAGATATAAATGCCAACGGCTTACCCCTCGCCCCCGCGAGCGCGGCAGACAAAAAAAAGAAACCCGTTGCTATAGCAACACAAGAGTTAATAGACGGGAAACTCCACTTTGAAAAGGGCGAACCAAAAGTTCCTGATTCAAAAACGCCTTCAATTTTTACGGATGCTGAAGTACCAGGAGACGGGAGCGATATATTCGATGAAGAGCTCCTTGAACAAGAAGTCGATCCAGAGGTCGCAGAACGCGAAGAGGGACTGTAGCACCGATGAACCGTCGTGCTGCGGTTCGTAAATCGCGCCTATCAGCGAACCTTGTGCGAAAAATGCAAATCACTTGACAATCCTGCGTAAAGTGAGTATAATTATAAAGTGTTGCTGACGTGGCTCAATGGTAGAGCAAGTGATTTGTAATCACTAGGTTGGAGGTTCGATTCCTCTCGTCAGCTTTCAATCATGGGGGTATGCTAGAGTGGTCAAATAGGGCAGACTGTAAATCTGTTGGCTATGCCTACGGTGGTTCGAATCCATCTGCCCCCATCTGCGCTTATGCTGGGCAGTATTGTAGTGGAATCAACTGAGGGAGCCGGTCTCCGACAAAAATCCCAGATGGACCTGCCTCAGTGATATGCCATATTATCACTTATGTTATGCGGGAGTAGCTCAGCTGGTAGAGCATTGGCCTTCCAAGCCATGTGTCGCGGGTTCGATTCCCGTCTCCCGCTTATTGATGTGTTTGAATTTTTGCCGGCGTAGCTCAGTCGGTAGAGCGCGTCCTTGGTAAGGACGAGGTCACCGGTTCAATCCCGGTCGTCGGCTCCATTTACCGAAAGTAGGGTCTTATTATGCCGAGAGACATTGTAACATTAGCATGTGATGTATGCAATCAGCGGAATTATGTGACAACCCGGAACCGCCGAACGCAGCAAAATCGATATGAACGCAAAAAATACTGTCGGTTCTGCCGAAAACATACACTCCATAAAGAAACGCGATAACTTTTGAGGCGCTGCAACGGATCACACTACCTTAACCGTTCAGTGTGTCTGTGGCACGCTATAGAAATCTTGCAGGCCAGTAGCTCCAACGGTAGAGCGTCGGTCTCCAAAACCGAGTGTTGGGGGTTCGAATCCCTCCTGGCCTGC
>VXZK01000329.1 GCA_009845545.1 Candidatus Poribacteria bacterium | reverse complement strand
ACGACATCCCCGCCTTGAAAGGCGAGGTTTTGTAGCGGAAGATTTGATAAATTTGCATTCCTATGTTATATATAGTATTATATACAATATAAAATATATAATATAAACTTAAATAAACTTAAAATATATAAATAATAAACCTAACCATCTTTCTAACTGCTGAGGGTTAACCGCCAAATTATTTTTTTTCTCAAACGGAGAGCAATAACAAAATTGCCCCTAAACCCTTACAACGACTAAGTTTACACCGATAACCCATTCATCCCAAATGTTACACTGGTGTAACATTTTAAAGGAGTCCATACATGAAACTCAAAGAGAACCACAAACAATTTGTCGTCAAATCCTTCGCATGTTTTATGAAATTAACCGACATCGTTGACGCATTCATTGAAGAATTTGAAGACGAACTGCCACCCCTCGGAATTCCAGAGACACCCAACATCGATGAAATTATGGCTGAACCCCTCGACGACAGCGAGCTCCGCAGCAGATCCGAATTTATCGCGATGTACGTCAAGAAAAATCTGAAGGCTTTCGATGAAAAATACGGCAAGGACACAGATGAGAAACTCAATGCAAGTGCCCTCGCCATGTTCAATGCACGACGTGCAGACAGATACATGAAAAATTACCAGATATACTTTAACAAAGAACGTACGGCGCATGAAAAGCAGCTCCGCCAAGACCTATTCAATCAATTCCGACGCTTGGACATCACACACCGCCAATTTCCTGAGAAATACCGCGACCTCTTTAACCAAACCCGAGACGAGTACTGTGCGAATTATCGCGTCCCAGACCTCACCAGCCCCGAAAGCCTTGCACGAGAATTAGAAACCCTCTACGGCTACCAAAAACAACGCATCTTTCAAGGAGAAAGTGAGAGCGAAATTACAAAACACATAGGGTTAGCACACCAAATCCTAAAAACCCTCGTCGCCTGCAACGCCCTCAACGCAGAGCAAGGCATAGTAAACATCACACCCGAAAACCCAAAACCACTGGAGGAGAAAAAATAACCGTCGAGGCCCCTGGCCCGGTAGGTTCGGTTTTGCGGTGTACTCGCCCAAATGCGACTTGCATTCCAACCGAACCGAGATTGAAAAAGAAAATCAAACATTTAGAGAATCCGATAATTTATCTAAAACTATAGTAAAACCTAAAAATAAAGAGACACTTTCATCCGCCCGGTAGGTTCGGTTTCCTAACCGAACCGGTGTGGAGTGCCCAATTAATTCTAAACTTTACTATAAATAGCCCTGATGAAGAATGAAATCGCGCTTGACAAACGTCGGCTCATAAGTTAATATTAATTACAGAAACCAAGATGGAGTTTCAGTCGCATCTGGAACGCTATCCTGAAATCAAACATACTTACAGAAAGACAGAATTCAATTGTGGCAATATTCTACCGAGGCGCGGGGATTGGTACTTACTGGCATACTCACGATGCAAGACAAACCGGATTCATTGCACGGGCACCCCAAATGCACCCAACGCCAGACCGGCTGATGCTTCATATCGCGAGAGGAACTGTTAACAGCCCTTTCGTCTCGCTAACTCGCTCGTATGGAATTGCTCTAAATTATGCTAATTTTTTTGGAACCGAGGTGCCTACACCACAACATCCGGCATACGTTTATGAAATAGAGATTAACGAGTATATACCTTCAGATCTTCAACTTTTAGACCCAATCAAGGAAGTTGCTCCCATTTTGCCACCGCCCCTCGGTATAAATCCACCATACCAGCATGATGGAGGGCCCGCTTTCTTATTAGGTGTTGTTGACCCAATAAATATGAGAGAGTTCCTGACACAGCAATCACCACAACCGCCCGCTAGTGCCGGAACACCGAGAACTCCTAATCTCTCAATCGCTTTAGAAACACTTGTGCGAACACTACGGGACGCGGAAATCCTTGCAGAAGGCACAATACCAGCACACTGTGTGAACCATCGTTTTGAGGTTTATTAACCGGACACCTGCACACAAATCGGAGAAACCGTTATGTCGAAATATCAGACGCAACCTATTAAGATGGCTCCTTATCAAATCCAGACTATTTCTCTTAAGGAACTTCCATCTGGCAGCGAATTAATAGAGTTCCTGAGAGTAGAAATACCTTACGGAAAGACGTATGGACGGATTCCATTCGCTCGAGTCCTCTATGCTTTCAATGGTGTTGAACAAAAAAAGGCAGTTCCCATGGATCTTGATAAAGGCGCGTTCAGTGATAGCAGTTTCGAGAATGTATTTGAAGATGAAGAACTCGAAAAAACATTCAGGAAAATCGCTCCCGAAGTTTTCCGCAATGCAGCACAACAAATCGTTGAAGCAGTTAGCAAAGCTGCCGCTTTGAGACAGTAAAGACAAATGGATTAGTAGGCTTTCATCTCACCGTTTTGCATACAATTTTTCTTCTTGACACCACCAACAAAAGTTTGCTACAGTTAATGGACAATCTAAAACCTCATTTTCAGATAATAACACGAGACAAATATGCAAGAATCCTTACAAAAACTACAAAATCTCCTCCAACAACTCTTCCGCGCAGATGCTGCCGACCTTGACTTCGGTATCTACCGCATCATTAATTATCGACGCGACCAACTCCAAGCCTTCATTGACGAGGAACTCCCCACCATCGTCAATAATGCTCTTGATGTAAACACTGAAGCATCATCTGCACACGAACGCATTACTGAACTTGAAAATCAAGTCCGAGAATTCGGAGATAATCTCGGCGAAGAGATGTTGGATGCTGATGGCAATCTTATCAATGAAACATACAGAGAAAGACCTCTTATCCAGCAATACCTTGAAGCAAGAGAACAACTCAGCTCTCCACAAACCCGCGATCAACGCTCAGATGCCGTTTTTATAGTAGATTCTATAATTACTTGGACATTCAACATCGGTTCGGTTAGGGG
>VXZK01000205.1 GCA_009845545.1 Candidatus Poribacteria bacterium | reverse complement strand
ATAATTATACATTAAAAAAGAGAAGAATGTCAATTTTTTTCAAAATCGTTGAGATACCAATACTTGCAGGCACGGATTGTCGCTGGATCGCGAGTATCTACAATCTCAATAATAGTTTGTTTTCTCAGTCAAAAGCTTTTCGATACTTGTTCCAAAAACCTTACTATCAGGTAGCATCTCCAAACCGAAGGGGAGTCTATGCCTTTCTCAACACGTACAGACTAAAATCTGAAGTTGAATCGGAAAATAGGTTAGGTCTTCAGCGGTGAGTGCTGCAACGGCGCGTTGAAAGAAAGTCGTCTTTCCCGTCTGCCGTGGCGCGAAGATGACGATATAACGTCCTTCTTTGACGCGCTTGATGAACTCAGTAAGTTCTTCTGTGCGAGGGACAACATAGTGCTGTTCAGGGTTCACAGGTCCCTGCGTGCCAAACCTTCTCATGTCCGTTTTCCCTATTCTTCACAAACCTTGAAGTAGACCTCAAGTGACTTTTGCATCTCCTCCCGCAGTTCGGTCACAGAGGCACCGTAGAACGTGATTATGTCTTGTGTGTTAATCACTGTTCCATGAAACAGGTCTATTTCTGGATCAAAATCAACAACTCCAATGTAATGTTATGTCAAGTCATAAATGATTGATACATCGGGCGGGGAAACCCCGCCCCTACGAAAGATTCCATCCATCATCTGAATGTGGACAGAACAGTAACCTTTGTATTCGATCATGGTAAAAAACAGTGCCTCGGTCGTGGGACCGAGGCTATTGGAAAAATAGATATTTCTACTAAAATCCAAGCTGCTTATTCACAACGTTTTTCAGCTCTTCACCCTTCAGATACCGTTCCAAGTTATCCAAGAAGAACTCGGTGATCCGGCGCATGCGGTGCTGTGAACCTCCTGCCGAATGCGGCGAAATGATAATGTTGTCCAAATCCCACAATGGACTGTCTGCTGGGAGCGGTTCGATTTCGGTGACATCCAATCCTGCCGCCGCAATTGTTCTGTCTTTCAGAATCTCAACCAGATCGGGTTCGTTGACGATCGGTCCACGGGCAACGTTGATAAAAAACGCTGTCGGTTGCATCACGGATAGGTTATCCTTATTGATTAGACCTCGCGTCTCCTCAGTCAACGGACACGCAATCATCACGACATCCACTTGACTCATCATATTTGAAAGCTGATCCATCGGCATCAGTTCATCGACGTTATCCGGTTTATCGGTGCGGTAGGCATCAACGGCGATAACGTGCATATCAAACCCTTTCGCGCGCTTCGCCATCTGCATCCCGATACCGCCCATCCCGACGATCCCGATCTTAAACCCGTCAATCTCAATCATCGGGGCTCTCCTGGGACCACCCCATTGGTGCTTGTCCTGATTCCGAACGGATTCGTGGATACCGCGCGCCAAGCCGAGCAGGAGCGCGAACGCTTGGTCGGCGACGTGTGTGCCATACAAACCCGCGGCGTTTGTCAACAGAACATCACTCTCACGGAGCGCGGGATACATGTGTCGGTCCATGCCTGCACTGGAGGATTGAATCCATTTGATATTCGGAAAGTGCGGGAAAAGGTCCTCACTGCAATATCCGTAAAAGATATCAGCATCTTTGCCTTCCTCGATAAGTTCCTCACGTGAACTCGGAGCGATGTATGTGTGTTCACTACCGATGATGCTCTCGAGTCTCTCTAACAACTCGCCTTCAACACGTCCTTGTAATAGTATCTTCATATACTAAAGGTCCTTTCATAATGTGAAATATAGGTAATTGGCAGCGTGGAAGGGTATCAGAGGTGGATCAATTCCTTCCAAACTTTCCTCCTTCTTCCAACCTACCCTTTGATTTTCATTGCCACGGCGGGGTTTCGGGTAGCAATTCCTGAAATTTGTCAATCAATGCGGTCTCGTAAGCACCGGCGTATTGTCCGTTGAAGAACTTTTCCATTGCTTCGTCAAGGAACAGTTGCCACGATGCGTCCTCGGCACCGGGGTTGACAGGAAAGAACAACGCACCGACATCCTGCGCCGCTTTCAGGTCACCGGGAGAATCACCGAGCATCAAGACGTGGTTTTCGGGATACCTGTCTTTCGTCGTTATCGTGAGATGTTCCGTTTTCGTCCCCATCTCCTGTCCTGCAATGAGTGCGACATACGCGTCAATTTCGTGTTCAGCCCATTCGCGTTGGAGTGCCTCGTCCGGCGTAGCGGAGACGACGATGACATCCGCTTTGCCTTGCAGCCGTTGCAATGCCTCTCGGACACCGGGAAACGGGGGGAGATTATAGACGATCTCCGCGACACTTTCGTTCACGCCGAGACTCCATTCCATGACTTGACTCAGTTCGTCAAGTCTTTCGCCTGTTGCGTTATCGATAGCAGTTTGGAGTGCCGGGTTACCGAGTTTCGTCTCCGTTTCCGACCAGTCGCGTAGATAGGGCAGTTCCGGTACTGTGACACCCATCTTCTGCACGAGCGACATCTCGCGTAAGAAATCGCACACCAGTAGGATCGCCTTGAACCGGTTCGTGCCACGTGTCTTTGAGTAGAGATTCACAAAATCCCATGCCTGATGCACCTGCCGTGAGATGGATGCCAATCCGAAATGTTTGACGAGGTTCACGCTGAAGCAGTCGTTGTGTTTGACCTCCATGCTGTTGAAAACGCAACCGTCTGAGTCGATTCCGACGAAAAACTCGTGCTGTGGTTTGAAATCATAAAGTACTTGTTGTGGTCCGTGTTCCATAAACGCTCCTTTTTAGGAATTATCAGTTATCAGTCAGTTTTCAGTTAAAGAAGCTCTGATAGTTCGTTCATCTCTTTCTGACGACTGAAAGGTTTTTCGCAGAAAAAACCGCACTGATAACTGATAACTATTCAACAATAACTTCCGGACGACCTTCGAGCATCCATTCTGTATGGAATACCGACGGCTCGCCGTCTTTTCCGAGAATCGTGTTCCCGTCTGCATCGAGTTTATGATAGGTGTGTGCGCCGAAGTAGTCGCGCATCGCTTGGATGAGATTCGCGGAGAGCCTGCCGCTGCGATAGCTATCGAAATAGGCTAAAGCCGAGCTGAACGCCGGAATCGGGACACCGAGTTGCGTGGCGGTACCGATAACGTTCCGCCAATTCGGTTGTGCCGCTTCAATCACGCCTCGGAAATAGGAATCGAGTAACAAGTTTGGGAGTTCAGGGTTTCGCTCAAACGCCTCAGCGATCCGGTGCAGAAATTTTGCCCGGATGATACACCCACCCCGCCAACCGAGACTGATCTTGCCGAGGTCCAAATTCCAACCGAATTCTTCACTTGCTTCCCGCATTAGCGCGAAACCTTGCGCATAAGAGCAGATTTTCGCGGCGTAGAGCGCATCGTGAATTGCTTTTAATGCTTCATCACGGTCGCCTTGGTATGTTCCCGCTGGTCCTTGAATGACCTGTTCTGCCGCAACACGTTCGTTTTTGACAGCGGAGATACATCGCGCAAAAACCGCCTCCGCGATCGTCGGTGCGGAGATGCCGAGATCCAGCGCGGAGATACTCGTCCATTTGCCGGTGCCTTTTTGTCCTGCTTGGTCCAGCACGACATCCACAAAAGGTGTGCCGCTGCGATCAAGTTGTGTGAAGATGTCAGCGGTGATTTCGATGAGGTAAGAATTTAATTCGCCACTATTCCATTCGTTGAAGACCGCGTGCATCTCGTCTGCATTCATGCCCAAGACGCTTTTCATCAGCGAGTAGGCTTCACATATCAGCTGCATATCGCCGTATTCGATGCCGTTATGCACCATCTTGACGTAATGCCCGGCACCGTCCGGTCCGATGTAGGAGCAGCACGGTGTGCCGTCTACTTGTGCCGCAATCTTTGTAAAGATCGGTTCCACGAGTGCATACGCCTCAGCGGAGCCGCCCGGCATCATCGCCGGTCCTTTGAGTGCCCCTTCTTCACCGCCGGAGATACCGGTGCCGATAAACAGAATATCCTGTTCAGCCAGCTCCGCGTGTCTGCGGACGGTGTCGTTGAAATTAGAGTTCCCGCCGTCAATAATGAGGTCGCCTTTTGAGAGGTGTGGCACTAATTGCCCGATAAATGCGTCAACGGGTTCTCCTGCTTTCACCATCAAGATAATTTTTCGAGGGGTATCGAGTTTTTCAATTAACGCTGGTATAGAATGTGCCCCAGTGATATTTTTGTCCTTCGCAGCACGTTCCATGAAAGCGTCTACCCGTGAGACGGTACGGTTAAAGACCGCCACCTCAAAGCCTTTGCTTTCCATGTTCAGTGCGAGGTTTTCGCCCATCACTGCTAATCCGATGAGTCCAATATCTGCCGCCAAATCTATATCCTCCTGTGGTAGTGTACGTTTTGCATATCATACACTGCAGGAGAAAATGCTGTCAATATATTTTTTCTCAGAGGCTTTCAGTCATCGGTAATTGGTAGTCAGTGGTTGATAGATTAATCTGTAGCCGTCCCTCCCAAAAACTTGATTAAACACATATCCAACATTTTCGTCAAAATTAAAAATAATCACGCGCGGTTTACCTGCCCAAAAGGAGTTTCACCATTCGTAGTCTATTCGGTCTCAAGAAGTATGTCATTCGGTATCGGTATGCCATCGTCTTCAGTTTCTTTCTTGTGGTTGTGACGAATGTCCTTCTCCTGATTAGCCCCCAAATCCTCAAGAGGGTTGTTGATGAGTTAGAACTCGCGTCGAAAAGTGCTGATCCAGATTATGTAGGGCCCATTTTTACGATCTCTCCGGAACGGATTCTCTTTTTCGCGCTGCTTATCTTTGGGATCGCGCTCTTTGCGGGTATCCTACGCTTCATTCAACGGCGTACGATCCAAGGTGTCGCGCGGCAGATGGAGTTCCACCTCCGTGCCGATTTCTTTCTCCATCTCCAAAAACTTTCTGCTGCGTATTACGATAACGTCCGTACTGGCGACCTAATGACGCGGGCAACGAGTGATCTAAACGCCATCAGAATGGTGCTGAGCAGTGCTGTCATGTATACAGCAGATGCCATCGTATTTTTCGGGCTTGCCCTCACTATTATGCTTCGTATTGATGTAGACTTGACGCTTGTCGCACTGCTGCCCTATCCAGTGCTCGCACTCCTGATTCGCTTTCTCGGAAAACGGTTGCATGCGCGTTATGAGCGTATCCAAGAGTCGTTCTCAACGTTGAACACCAAGGTGCAGGAGAATTTGTCCGGTGTCCGTGTTGTGAAAGCCTACACACTGGAAGCAAGCGAAATCGAACATTTCCAAGCCTTGAACCGAGAGTTTGTTGACCGGAACCACCAACAGATCCGACTGATGACTTTCTTTTTCCCCATCTTCCGCTGTTTGCCAGGGATCGGTATTGTCGTCCTGCTTTGGATGGGTGGACTCCGAGTCATCGATGGCGTAATGTCGCTCGGTGATTTCGTCGCGTTCCAGGCTTATCTTATGATGCTCATCCGTCCGATGATTACGCTCGGCTTCATCGTCAACACCTTTGAACGCGGTGCAGCGTCTATGGGGCGCATCCAAGCAATCCTTGATGAAAAGCCTGAAATCTTCGATGATGAGCAGGTAAAATGGGGGATCAAAGATATTGAAGGTGAGATCGAATTTAGAGACCTTAATTTTGCGTATCCCGATGGAACGCCTGTGCTTAAGGGCATTAACCTCAAAATTGAACGGGGGAAGACGCTGGCGATTGTCGGCGGAACAGGGTCCGGGAAATCTACACTTGTCAACCTCATTCCACGCATCCGTCAAGCAGCACGCGGCACCGTTTTTGTCGATGGTGTAGACATTCAGGATATACCGTTAAATGTGCTCCGCGCCCGCATCGGGGTCGTCGAGCAGGAACCGTTCCTGTTCTCTGACTATTTGCAAAATAATATCGGCTACGGTCTCGAAACACCAGACGAGGGGCAGATAAGAGACGCAGCGCACACCGCAGATCTCCTTGAACAGATTGAGGAGTTCCCCGACGGGTTAGAAACCTTCCTCGGTGAACGCGGGATGACAATTTCTGGGGGGCAACGCCAACGGACGGCACTTGCACGCGCGATTATCATTAAACCGAAAATTCTGATCCTTGACGACGCATTCGCAAATGTCGATACCCAAACAGAAGACACGATTCTCAGTCGACTCGCCGAAATTATGAAGGATCGCACGACAATCCTCATTTCACACCGTATCTCTACCGTCAAGGATGCCGATCACATCGTTGTTCTTGATGAGGGCAGCATTGTTGAAACAGGCACACACGAACAACTCCTCGAACAGAACGGGATTTATGCCGGAATCTATGAAACACAACTCCTACAAGAGGAACTTGAAAAACTGTAATCTGCGCGGCTACGGGCATGCTTTGTAAGCGCGCAGAGCGACGACGCATTATCAAAGGGGAAATCTACCAATGTTTGGCATGGGAAGCGACCTATACGAATATAGCGATGAAGAGCAAGACCTCGGAAAAGTTTATGACCGGGTGCTAATGCGGCGACTCCTTTCATACCTCAAACCCTACAAAGTCCAGCTGCTCATCATCGGATTTCTCATGATCGGGAATACACTCTCGCAATTGGCAGGACCGTATCTGATGCAGCTTGCCATTGACGACTATATTACCCCCGGTATACGAGAAGGCTTAAGCACAATCGCCATGCTTTACGTGTTCTCACTGATTAGCCTGTTTGTGTTTGGGTACTCTGAAGAGTATCGCACACAGATGATCGGGCAACATGTCATGCACGATCTCCGTCAGGGGCTTTTTTCGCATTTACAACGCTTGGACGTACAGTTTTTTGATAAAAATCCGGTCGGTAGATTGATGACCCGCGTTATGGGCGACGTTCAAGTCCTCAACGAACTCTTTTCCTCCGGTGTGATTACTATCTTCGCGAATCTGCTCCGTATCTGTGGCATTGTCGTCGTGATGCTTCTCTATAATTGGAAGCTCGCACTCGTGACGTTCACAGTAATCCCGATCATCTTCGGCGCGACGCTCGTCTACCAGATCTATTCGCGTCGCGCCTTCCGAGAACAGCGTAAGCAGCTTGCCCGAATCAACGCCTTTTTACAAGAAAACATCGTCGGTATGACAACGATGAAGTTGTTCGCACAAGAACGACGAAGCCATCTCCGCTTTAACGAGCGCAATCGGCGATACCTTGCTGCTAATTTGAAGAGCATCTTCTATTTTTCGATCTTTCACCCGCTAATAGAGGTGGCAGGATCACTCGCAATCGCTGTGATTATCTGGTATGGCGGCGGACAAATTGTACAAAATGCGCTGACCTTTGGGGGACTGGTGATGTTCATGGGCTACGCGCAACAGTTCTTCTGGCCTATCCGCGAACTGAGCGAAAAGTATACCATCTTCCAAAACGCAATGGCATCCTCCGAACGGATTTTCCAACTCCTTGATACCCAACCGACAATCATTTCTGCAGCTCCTAAAACTGGCATCGACAGTCTGAAAGGTGAAATTGAATTCAAAAACGTCTGGTTCGCCTATAACGATGATGACTACGTGCTACGGGATGTCTCGTTCAAGGTGAAACCGGGGGAGAAGGTCGCACTCGTAGGGCATACGGGGGCAGGAAAAACCTCTATCATCAACCTACTTTGCCGTTTCTATGAAATCAATAAAGGGCAAATCCTAATTGATGGTGTCGATATCCGGGAGATGAACTTAGAGGATCTACGGGGCGCGGTTAGTATCGTGCAACAGAATATCTTTCTCTTTTCTGACTCCATTGAGCGGAACATCACGCTGGGGGATCCGTCGATCTCGTCGGAGCAGGTGAAACGTGCATCCAAAGATGTACATTTGGACAGGTTTGTGCAGAAGATGCCGGAGGTCTACGGTACAGAGATTAAAGAAGATGGTGCTGGGTTATCCGTTGGGCAGAAGCAGTTGGTCGCCTTTGCGCGTGCCTTAGCCTCTGATCCGAGTATCCTCATCCTTGACGAAGCGACCTCAAGCGTTGACACCGAAACTGAACTCCTGATTGAAGATGCAGTGAGCCGTCTGATGGAAGATCGGACCTCCGTCGTCATCGCGCACCGGCTCTCAACCATCCAGAATGCGGATAAAATTATCGTCATGCACCGCGGCGAAATCCGTGAAACCGGCACGCATAACGAGTTGCTGCAACAGGGTGGCATCTATTATCGGTTGTATCAGCTGCAATACAAAGGGCAGGAAACAGGAAAGCGTTGATAAACGCGCTTGTTTTTCTCTGGTAGGTACCCTACTCCTCCGGTATTTCAAATACTACACCATCTCTTGTCTTTTCATAAAAAATAATTTTCACTTCTATCGATTCCGCTAAAGTCGGCATTGCATCATAGGTACTGGGCTTGATGGAATACGCTTCTTCACCTACGAACCCATCTATACCTTGGGATTCTTCATGGGGTTCTGCTAAACGGTAGTCGCAGCCTTTTACTTCCGCCAACCTTTTCAGGATTGCCTCTTGAAATCTAAGTCCCGCGAATGTTTTCACAAGAATTAGGTCCTCTACCCATGATCTGACCATAGCACGGTCAATTTTTTCGACAGCTTCGTTGAAGTTTTCTATCATTGAGATTATTCTATCTGTCGCTTCATCAATTGCATCGGGATATTGTTCTTGATACCATGTAACCCATTCTTCAAAAGTTTGTCCCGGAAATTCTTGGATCAGCTCGCTCAATTGTCCAACGTGTCTCGGTCGTGTCGCTTGAGAATTCTGATTTGCGACATTCATTAGTTGGGTCGTGTACTTCGGAAATGCGGAAGCAGGCGCGTTCACATATTCCTGAATCTCAGCGTTTTTGAGTTTGATTTTCATAGATACCCATTTGGCAATGTGAAGTTACTGTATGTCCAGCATACTGAGTTGAGAAGGTTTTGTGTGAGGCTTCATTTTTTTACCGTCTACTGTTTCTGAAGGTTGATCAAAATTCCAAGCTTGTGGTTTTGTTGAATACACAACATCAAAGGTATTCTCTCCACGTGTGTGAACTTCTTTTAACCCGTTCAAGAGAATAAACTGCTCTTGACTCGTCACCACTGGACAGTTGTAGTGCTTGTTTGTATACTTTAACTGTCCCGAGTTTTGGATCCTATTTTCGACAAACGCATAATGTCTTAGTAATCTATTGTGCAAATAATCGTTTGAAAAATCAACGATATGGTGTGCTGCCGGGCATAAAGCGTGTTGAAAACTCTCATCGATTTCGACTCCAATACTATTGCGTCCTGATGTTATCGCAGCCGCTGTCGTGGTCCCCGTCCCCAGGAACGGATCGAGTATCACATCCCCTTTCACAGAATACATATTGATCAGCCGATACGCCAAATCGAATGGAAATGCTGCACTTCTCAACCGCGACATCGCCTTCGGAAGTTTTTGACCTGTTCCCTTAATATCCGTCCAAATATCCGAATACCAGATATTCCGCTCTTCCCAGAACAGCCCACTTTCACGTCTATTTTCTTTTTCGTCCTCCGTCTTAAATTCTCTTTTCGATCCTTTCCTGACGATTAAAATATACTCGTGTTCCAGCGTCACATAAGCCCCCGCAGGTAGCATGCCTGAACCCATAAATTTATTGGGCGTGTTCGCCTGTTTTCGCCAGAGGATATCGGGTAATGCTGAGAACCCAATTTTTAAGAGGTGTGTCAAAATTCTCGCATGGTTCGGATACAAACAAAAATTTCCTTTGACCGTCCTTGTCGCATCACCTATATTGATGCACGCAAACCTACCGTTCTTTAAAACCCTGAATACTTCATCCCATACAGCATCAAGAATCTCGTGCATCAACGCATACGCTTGGTTACCATCACTGTTCGCTAACGCGTCTTGAATCTCTGGATTCTGATGACTAAACATCTCATCCCACATCTCAATCATAGGATATGGTGGAGAAGTAACGACAAGATCAACGCTTTCTGAAGGAATTTCTTTCAAATCTCGTGCGTCTTGAAAAAGGATATTATGGGTAGTTTTCATAAATGTGTTTATTGTTCTGTCCACAGTAAAATGATGGGTAGAAAATATTTATTTCACAGATTGATTCATAGGTTCACACGTCTTTTCTGGTAGGAGCGAGCTGGGCTCGCGATCTTTGTACCCTTCAATGTTGGCGTAACGAAGCATTATAGTAAAACCTGTAATTAATTGGGCACTCTCGAACAGTCTGAATACCTATAACAGGCATTCAGACTGGCACAAACTGGAAAGTTTATGCTACAAAGATGTCCACTTATTTATCGGCTTCACTATATGTTCGGAGTAAGCGGATTTATTGCCTGTCTGGGCAAGTCCTGAAAACGAAGAAATGATAACACGTTTGACATGCACTGTCAAGAGAAAATTAGGTGTGGATTTTCGTACAGTAATATGCTACAATACCTGTCAAGAATGTTAACGATCGAAAGGAGAGTGCCATCATGGTTACGCGGCAAGACATTCAAGCCACTTGCGACGACATCGTGCGCGAATTCGCACCACTACAAGTGATTCTGTTCGGCTCTTATGCTTATGGCACCCCCACAGAAGAGTCGGATGTTGACTTGCTGGTCGTTATGGATATACCCGAATCGGAGACGCGGCGCCAGGCTGTGGAGATCGGGAAACGGATTCCAGACCGCTTTCGTATGGATTTGCTGGTGCGTTCACCGAAAGAAATTACGTATCGAGTCTCCTATAACGACTGGTTTCTTCGTGAAATCACTGAAAGAGGCGAGGTGCTTTATAACGCTGGTGGGTTCTCCAAGAAACCTATGAAAAAGGAAAAGTGCTTTATGAATCCGTTGACACTGGAGTGGGCACAAAAGGCTGAGGACGATTACGATACCGCGAAGCTGCTCCAACAGGTCCCGACCTCAAGCAGAGATATTATCTGTTTCCACGCACAACAGTGTATCGAAAAATACCTAACGGCATGGCTTCAGAAAGCGGATATTCCGTTTACGCGGACACACAATTTAGAAGCACTCTTAAACCTGATTGTCCCGACTATCCCGACTTGGCGGACGTGGCGGACTGACCTTTCAAGACTCTCCAGACACGCAGTGGATTTTCGCTATCCCGGAAAATCAGCGACTGCTGAGGACGCTGCGCATGCGATGCACATTTGTACTGAGGTGCGTCAAGCCGTTCGAGCAGAACTGAAACGCCCTGAAGTAGAGAGGCGAAATTAGAAGGGCGCAATCAGGAACTCATACCCTTCTTTAACCCGTCAATGCCACACAATATACGTCGGCATTTGCAACACCAACCCGATCAGACTCCAGACACATCCAAGCGTATAATCTCCTAAAATCAGCCCTAAAAAGAACGGCACGGCTTGCCGGTAGAGTTTCACACCACCAATCTTCAGCACAACTGCTTTCGCCAACCAACTCAGGAATATCGGAAACCACAAGCCACCCATCCCCGTTCCACTCACGAGTACATAGCCACCCGGATGCAGAGGCCACCACAGAAACCGGATCTTCATAATCATCAGAAATATCGTGAAGAGGAAACTACTCCCGATAACACCAAGTTCCGGTCCGCTCGTCTCTCGTGGATTCACAAGCCACGTTTGCAGTCGGTTGAACGTCTCCCATCCCATATAAACGATCCAGCCGCGTGCCTTGCTCCCCGCGCCCATATCGTAAAGCACGTGTAGATACGCCCAGAACGTTATCAGGATACCGAACACAATCGCCAGTATCATCCCGATAAGCAATTGTCGGTACCCGATGCGACTCCGTTCTGCTAAACGAAACGCCTCTAATTCACTCGGTGTCGGATGGGCGCGGAAACAGCGGACAAACGGATAAAGGAACGTTAACCCCGTGAGGTTACCCGCACCGAGTCGGCGTGTTCCGAGTGCAAGCACCATCGTCCGTCCCGGGTCAACAAAGATGAGTTGATGCAGTGGCGGTCCAATCTCAGCACGGATGCGCGTGATCCCGATAACCAGTGGGAAGTAGAACACAAAGAAAAGTCCAATTGCCCAAAACGTCATACCCATCTGATAACAGAAAAAGAACAGAAACAGCATCCCGACGGTAAACAACCCCGCAGCAGTTCGATAACGCATCGGTTCGCGGGAATCGTCAGGTGCGGCTTCGCCGCGGCGTTGCGCGATGCCGAATACCTTCCGTATGATACGTCCGTAGTGTTTTCGTCCCATCCACAACGGAATACACCCAAACGCAATCCAAGCCCCTGTCTGCTGTTCGAGATGATAGATATTCCGCGCCCCGAACGCATCTGTTACAATCAGTTGGACGCGACTGAGAAGCCAGAAGAACCAGCACGAAAACGAGAGGTCCAGCGGCGTAAAAAACATCAACCCGATACTGAATGGATAGAAGGAGATACGAATCGGTCCCATCGCACTCCACGGTCTTGAACTGAATTGCCCGATGGTTTTGCCTTTGATCGGTAGCGCAGGTATATCGGGGAACAGATAGTTCAAGCCGTTCAGCAATTCTGCACTTCCCGCGAGTGCAAAGCCGAGCCACATCCACGGTGAAGTGAAGAAACGTTTCGGGTTGCTCGTCAATGCCAACGGGAGTTGGACAATCGGATAGTTCAGGCGTTCGTTTTCTGTCCACTGTTTTCGGAGAAAAACCGTTACCGCCAATAACGTCAGCCAGAGCGCGATCACAAAACTCGACCAAGATAGCACCGGCGATATCCATGCGTTTAGCGTGGCAGAATTGTAGAGTGTGGAATCTCCGTTGTAGAACCCGTCCAAGATACGCGGGCTTTGGACGGCAATCCACGTCGGGATATGATGTCCGAAAAGTGGGATCCATTCGTTTTCTGGCGATGCGAATTGGAAGGTGTGCGCGAGGACAGGGATGAGATACCCCATCATCGTGTGCCCGCTGATCGTCGTTAGCATCACGACCATGACGTAGATGGTTTGCAAATCGGCTTGCGACATCGCCAGCCGCGGCAGGAATCGCTGCAACAACAGATTGGCAAGCACAAAGACAAGGAGCGTGAAAACCGCATTGAAGAACAGTGAGGCAATCGTCAACTGCGTGGAGTGCCACACCTCTGTTCCCATTAGGCACCAGTAGCTATTAAAGGCAACGAGAGCCAACCCAATCAGCAGAATATGCGGTTTAACAAGGTTCTGTTTCCTGTTTCCCTTAGTTTCCATTCCCGCTCCTGCTGATATGCTCTAACGCCTTCTGTAACACGGCTGCGTTGCTGTATTTTTTCAGAATGTTTTGTGCCGTAGCATCACTCGACAATTCCCGAATCTTTTCGCATAACAGTGGCAATGCTCGGACGACGTTGTCCACGATTGTGATGCTCGCCTGCTTCGCGGTACGCGACATCGGGTTCAGATCGACAGTCACGACATCTTTACCCATCTTTCGGAGTGCCTCACATCGGTCGCCGTCCTCCAATGGGACGAAAACGACATCCGCTTTAAAGATGCCATCTGGATGCACGAACTTTCGATTGGAATCGATATAGGAGAGTCGCGCCTCGGTTGTTGGCATTAGGACATCTGACGCGCCGTGTTTTAGTAAATACGCTCGGATTTTCTGTTCCCGTCCCGTTTCCGTATGGAAAATGTTCACCTCTAACGGTGCGTTCAGGACCTGCCCCAGTTGGATGAGTGCTTCAGGTGCCAACGCTGCCACATTCCCATTGACGGAGATGACGGGATGTTCTGCCAGACAGAGCATCGCTGCTGCAGCGTGAATTGCCTCAATCGCAAACGGCTGTGTCGCCTCTCCGATAAGGTAGTCAAAAGCCTCGCCCCGTCCATGCGCGATGAGTCCGTGGATAGAGGTAATCCCTTGCTCCACGCCCGCAACGATGGTATCTCGGAGTGTGAGTGAAAGGTATCGGGGATGTGTTTTCGGAACGTCGCTCAATTGAGTAGCACCTTAGCCTAAATTTGTGTGTATTATACCGCGTTTCAGGTAAGTTTGCAAGGGATGATGCGTTTTATTCAGAACCATTCAGTTCTCTATCTTTCGCTCTGGTTTTCACCCCAGACGCGGTAGGTTCGGTTTTGCGGCGTACGCGAAGAAACACCCAAGCAAAAACCCCAAATGCGATCTGCATTCCTAACCGAACCGGACATCCAAAGAGAGGTTTAGTTAACCAGAACACCTCCGAACTGCGTACTGACAACTGATAACTGAATACCTCAATGCCACACAATATACGTCGGTATCTCCAGCACCAGTCCGATGAGGCTCCAGAGGCATCCGAGCGTGTAATCGCCTAAAATCAGCCCCAAAAAGAACGGCACCGCTTGTCGGTAGAGTTTCACACCGCCGATCTTTAACACGATCGCTTTCGCCAGCCAGCCGAGGAAAATCGTGAACCACAGCCGTCCCATTCCTGTACCACTGACTAACACGTAACCGGCAGGATGTAGGGGCCACCAGAGAAACCGGATCTTCATAATCATCAGAAATATCGTGAACAGGAAACTGCTACCGATAACACCGAGTTCCGCTCCGCTCGTCTCCCGTGGACTCACAAGCCACGTTTGCAGTCGGTTGAACGTCTCCCATCCCATATAAACAATCCAGCCGCGTGCTTTGCTGCCCGCGCCCATATCGTAGAGGACGTGTAGATACGCCCAAAACGTTATCAGGATACCAAACACAATCGCCAAGACCATCCCGACAAGCAGCTGCCGATACCCGATATTACTCCGTTCTGCTAATCGGAACGCCTCGAGTTCACTCGGTGTCGGGTGCGCGCGGAAACAGCGGACAAACGGATAGAGGAACGTTAGTCCCATCAGATTGCTTGTGCCGAGTCGGCGTGTTCCGAGTGCAAGCACCATCGTCCGCCCCGGATCGACAAGGACGAGTTGATGCAGTGGCGGCCCAATTTCGGCGCGGATACGCGTGATACCGAGAATCATCGGAAAGTAGAAAAGAAAAAAGAGTCCAATCGCCCAGAACGTCATCCCCATCTGATAACAGAAAAAGAAGAGGAACAGCATCCCGACAGTAAACAACCCTGCTGCAGTCCGATAACGCATCGGCTCCCCGGAATCGTCAGGTGGCGGTTCACCACGGCGTTGTGCGATACCGAAAACTTTACGGATAATACGTCCGTAGTGCTTTCGCCCCATCCACAACGGAATGCATCCGAACGCTATCCAAGCACCCGTCTGCTGTTCGAGATTATAGATATTGCGTGCGCCGAACATATCTGTCACGACCATCTGAAGGCGTGTCAGGAGCCAGAAGAACCAGCACGAAAACGAGAGATCCAGCGGCGTAAAAAACATCAACCCGATGCTGAACGGATAGAAAGAGATACGAATCGGTCCCATCGCACTCCACGGTTTTGAACTGAATTGGCCAAGCGATTTGTTTCTAATCGGTAAGGAGGGAATCTCTGGAAACAGGAAACTCAATCCATTGAGCAGTTCTGCGCTCCCCGCGAGTGCGAAGCCGAGCCACATCCACGGTGAAGTAAAAAAACGTTTCGGGTTGCTCGTCAATGCCAACGGGAGTTGGACAATCGGATAGTTCAGGCGTTCATTTTCCGTCCACTGCTTACGCAGGAAGACCGTTACAGCTAATAGCGTCAGCCAGAGCGCGATCACAAAACTCGACCAAGATAGCACCGGTGGTATCCATGCGTTTAGCGTAGCAGAATCATAGAGTGTAGAATCGCCGTTATAGAACCCGTCTACGACACGCGGGCTTTTAACCGCGATCCAACTCGGGATACTGTTTCCAAAGAGCGATAACCACTCATTTTCGGGGGTTGCGAACTGAAATGTATGCGCAAGGACGGGGATGAGGTACCCCATCATCGTATGTCCGCTGATCGTTGATACCATCACGACCATCACATAGATGGTTTGCAAATCCGCTTGCGACATCGCCAGACGCGGGATAAATCGCTGGAACAGTAGATTGACAAGCACGAAAACGAGGAGGGTGAAAACCGCATTAAAGAACAGCGAGGCGATCGTCAGCTGCGTGGAGTGCCACACCTCTGTTCCCATCAGGCACCAGTAACTATTAAAAGCAACGAGGACCAACCCAATCAGTAGAATATGCGGTTTGACAAGGTTCTGTTTCGCGTTTCCGTTGGTTTCCATTCCCATCCCTGCTGAAGCACAAATTTGCGTCTATTATACAGTGTTTTGAATAAGTTAGCAAGGGGCGATGTGTTGAAAGTCACGGATGTAGTTCCATCCCCCAGTTCCGTAGGAACGGCATGTTTATAGAGATATTCTTCTGCTATCCGCTTTAGCCCTGTAAGGGCGGTATGTATATGGTATCTGATAATCGATAGATTGGATTATTGAATTCTTTCTCCTTGAAATCTTTTGGAAATCAGTGTATAATTTTACCTATGAGTAACTGTGCTCACGACTCTTGATTTTTGAGAAAACTTGCCGATGGAAATTATTGCCCAACAAAAACTCGCCGAATTTGCAGAAAGACATTCAACCTCCAGATCAGCACTTTTCCGTTGGCTTGACTTGATGCAACAAAGGAATTTCAGTTCAATCAATGAATTGCGAGAAACGTTTCCGCACGCGGACTTGGTAAAAAAAGAAATACCTACACAACCAAGGCAGCAGGTTCCATACGATAACCGAGAAATGATATTTACAATTTTCAACATTGGCGGTAACAAAGCGCGACTTATTGCAATTATACGGTATGAATCTCAGCAAGTTTTCATTCATAAGGTGCTCACACACGCTGAGGACGATGCCTGGAACAGAAGGGGATAACAAACAATGTCAACTGGAATGCGAACTCCACAAAATATATTGTCAACGTTTACGCCGTTTGGACCACCAATCTTAAGCGCGCAAGGTTTCCCAAAGCGAGTGTTACTTTCATCGGTGCGACCTTTCGCTAAAGCATGCATCGATGTTGTACCTTACCCGGAAAGTGCCGCACAGTGGCTTATCAAATCTTCCGCTACAAAACCTCGCCTTTCAAGGCGGGGATGTCGTAGC
>VXZK01000014.1 GCA_009845545.1 Candidatus Poribacteria bacterium | reverse complement strand
ATGCCCTCGGAGATGTGTATATCACCCTCACAGAAGCATGTAGAGAAGTCAAACCTGAACCTAAGACGGGTAAAGCCGAAGGGTTCGATATGGGTATCAAAGACTTCCTGACTGGCAGTGACGGACACCGATATGCGTCTCCGATGATTGCACTCGGCAGTCGGAACGCGAAGGTGTTGATACCTAAGAGCCACATCGAAAAAGCACTTTGCCACAGCGGCAGAACCGGCTTGTGAAGCCAGACATGGTTGCTGCCCCAGACTTCTTCAAAGTAATGGAGATAAGGGGTCTCAATGAGCGTCGGCTTCAGTGGGTGTTTCAGGAGATTTTTAGCAACGACAGCGTGACAGGACTCATCCACACCGACGAGACTGCTGTGCTCCAAATGGTTGAACTTTAGCAAGAAAGATGCTAGTAGTCTGTCACATCTAAAATGAAGGGGATATGTTTCGGTATCGGGCGAGGGGACCTCGCCCCTACGAGGAATATAACCTATCAAGATAACGTTGACAGAACACTAGTAACAGCCCCCTAATAAGAGTGCGTGTGTGTCTCTGCGACTGAGAAGATGTTTCTTATTTTTCCGGTGAGAGGTGTTGGTTTGGGAGATGTTTTTCAATGTATTCCGCTATATCAGGGTCATCTCTTTTCAGACGGCGGAGCCCGTCTTCAGGCCCGTATTGCATCAAAGTGGACAGGGCACGTTTTTTTCGATCTGCAGACAATGGTGTCTCAAAGGCTTTTTCCAACGTTTTCGTCAGGTCTTCGGTGGCAAAATCGCCTGTCTGAAAACCTCTCAATGGATCCCTCTCGGCAGTGATCGTCTCAAGGGATTTTTGAGTCGTCTTGACGATCTTTTCTGAGATATCGTCTATCGCAACGGTGGATTCGTGACGCATATCCCATGTATGTTCGGTTCCCGTTGACGATTCGGACGTTCGCAGGGGGAGGGCTTCAAGTTCTTTCTGATCTTCGGAAATCTTCGTCTGTGCAGCTTCATGAGAACTTTCAAATAACGTTTGGAGTGTGCGTGCATTTTCTGGGAGCTGCTCTAGGGACTCAAAGAAGGCATCGTATTGAATCTTGACCCGCGCGTCAATCCGCCGCCAATTTTCTTCACGCAACGGGTTCGGGGCAGCGTTACGAGACTGTAACGTTTGCCAAAAATGTGGACTCACAGTTTCCCATTCGGTGGGAGCATTTTCTTTCATCCAGTCTAAAAGATCTCGAATCGGCTGTGTCTGATGGACAACTTGCTCCCCCTCTTTATTCCACCTGAGGCTTAATTGGAGGTCCTTAATATATTTTTTGTCGTCTTCAGAGATCCCCATTAATTCATCTTTCAGGACATAGTAACGCGCCGCGTCCTCTAAGGTGAGGTATGCTCCATTTTTGGGTGCCCCCGGTGGTCTGCTGACGATACTATGTCCAAGTAGGTGGTAGTATTCTGTCCACTTTGGGTCGCCATCCCCTAATTCCGCTGCGATGTCGTGTAGTTTTTCAGAGGCGAGTTCGGGGTCTGTCTCCCAAAGGTAAAGTGCACTTTGAAAGGCGTTTGCAAGCCCCATGGAAGGACTCTTTTCCGCAGCTGCTGTCTCTTGTGTAGTGGGATTTTCATCCGGTGGTGTCTCTTCGCCCGGTAGCGTCGACGGGGCTTGTGTGTCATGCGGATGCGGATGTGAGTGTGTTTCTCTTTTCTGAAGTGCCTCTGGGTGTCCCGGTTGCTGTGGCGATGATTTGCGAAACAGTAACAGTGTCAGAGCACTGAGAATGAGAACGGAGATCCCGATAAAGAGAAAACTTCTGTGATTTTTCATGGGCGAGGTATCCTTCTTTGTTGCAAACTTCTGATTGAAATAGCGAAAATCCTAAATTCGTGTTGATGCCATCACACTATCAAATATCTTCGCATCCCTATTTGGACAGCAAATAGAGGTTAACAGCTATGATCAATAGACTGGCGGTATAAACAACCCAATCCGTTTTCCCAGTGGAATGTCCATGTTTCGTGTGCGCGTTCGGTGTGCGGGGCGGAACGAAAAGGTTATTTCCTGTCATAGAGGACTGCGTCTTCGTCCGTTCTTCACTGACAACTTTCATTTCATAGGCCCCTGTTTCAGGAGTCTTTACCCGCTGCTCTACTTTTGTGTGCGTTTCTGTCGTCCCTACTAGAGGCACAAGCTGTATCGTACTGGCACAACCGTGAAGTAGTATGGACATCATAACGATACTTGTGCAGTAAAAGACTGACCAGACTCGGTTCTGTTTCATCTTTTCGTCTCCTTTTCGGCATGTTGACGGTATGTCCCCATCCTTTTTAGGTCGTGGGAGACATACCTTGAGGTTGCATGTTTTAGATCCATCATCAGGGTGAGGGTGGGGATTTCTTGATGAAAATTGCTACCACCGCAGTGATGAACGCGGCACCTCCTGTTAAAATTGTACCCCAGGAGATAGGCTGATGTTGAATAACCGACTCAGATGTAGAAGTCGTGGTGGTCGTCGTACGACTGATTTCAACAAAAACCTTCACGGTTTCCCCCGCTTCGTTTTTCTGATCCATCCATCCCCATGTAGATACGGTTGTTACTGTTATCGTCTTGATGGTCTGTTTCTTGTGGTGAGCCTCAGACACGGACGGTAGACAATTGAATAACAACCCGATGACTAAGAGCGTTGCAAGACTAGCTTTTAGACAATGCACTTTGGCGGTCTTCGGCAAGATATTTTGTCAAGTTAAATTTTCAAAAAATGTGTTTTTTAGCGATCGAAAATTTGCTGCCTATTTTACCAAAGGAGCAATTTTTTTCAGTATTATCACTCACATTAAGAGTGATAACACAAATCGGTATGAATGTCAAATTTATTTTGCGAAATTTTTACCAAAAAAATGAATTTCCCAGTATCGTCTTTCACAGCAGCGAAAGTTGTCCTTGAAGCACTCAGCGGTGAAAGTTCATAAGCAGAAGTATGGTGCTGTCATAACCTCGGTGAGGATCAACTCTCAAATCTGTGGGAATTATAGAGAGGTAACAGCAATACCGTGGCGTTTCAAGAGGGCAGTGGTTACACCATCGCCGGTTGTGAGTGTGCCTGAGAAGCTGCCGTCGTAGATGGCTCCGCACCCGCAGGACGGACTCCTTGCTTTGAGAATCACCTGCGTTGCCCCGTGTGATTGCGCAACTTGTAAGGCGTGATGTGCGCCCTTCAAATATGCCGCAGTCACGTCTGTTCCATCAACAGTCATAACTTTCGCCTTACCGTTGAGGACATCATCCCCATCGCCGCCGACAATCTCTGCGGGCGGACGCGGTGTTGGCAACCCACCCGCCTCTTCCGGACAGACGGGGATCAGATGGTCCGTCTCTTTCTGTTTGATTGCTAATTCATTTCGACTGTCGCCACCGTCATATCGGCAGCGAACGCCTAAAAGACAGGCACTAATGACTGCTTTCATAATGTAAAGCTAAGACAAATTGTGCCTTAATGGCACAATTTCCCGCAACGCCTCAAACTGGTTCATGATTAAGTCAGTCTCACCGGCTTTCAGCTGCAAATAGGTATTTTCTAACTCCACAAATATCGCATGTAATAGCGAACCACGACAGATTTCGGCATCCTGATTTTCTGCGTCTGCGGATGCTATCCGAAGAGATGTTGCGGTTTCGCGGAGTTCCGGTGGTAAATCCGCTAAAGTGATATTGACATTAACACCGAAACCTAAGACGAAGAACGATTGTTGCTTCGTGTCGTAGGCGAGTTCTGTGAGTACACCCGCCACCTTTCTTTTTTTAATACGGACATCGTTAGGCGGTTTAATCTGGGTGTCAAGTCCATACTTTGTACGAATGGCACGCGCGATTGCAAGGGCACCGATGAGGTTTGGGAGATGAATTTGGTCTTGCAGCAACCGATGTCTCAGCACAATTGACACGAGTAAGCACTTTCCGGTAGGGGCTTCCCATCTCCTGCCGTATCTTCCGCGCCCCGCGGTTTGATGCTCCGCGATGACGACTGTCCCCTCTGCTGCGCCTGCTTTTCCACGTGCAATGGCAATATCGTTGGTGGAGGCAACTTGCGAGTGATGCTCAATCTGGCATCCGATAAAAGCAGTCTGAAGCGTTGCGCCGAAACCCTTAATATCCATAGGCACTACTGGCGCAGATGTTTTTCTGCCTCAATTTTCCACTGTTCCGGCGGATTGAGTTCGAGAAAGCGTTTCCATTGTGCTTTTGCCTGCTCGCGCTTTTCCGTATATTCATACATCAACGCGAGATTATAGTTCGCAGTCAAGTTGCCCGGTTCGAGTTGTATCACACGCTCAAACTGTTCTGCGGCTGCACCGAGCAAGTCCATGCTGAAGAAGTTGTTCGCATAACTCAGCAGCGTTGGTACATGCGTGTCGTCTAAAGCAAGTGCCTTCTCTAAGGTCTCTTTTGCCTTGTTATAATCCAGGACATGCGCGTGGTAAAGGTCTCCGAGGCGTTGATACGTCTTGGCGGCGATGTCATCCCCTTTTTCAGCGGGTTGTTGAATAAGGGCGGCTTCGGCTTCGTAGTATTTGATTGCCTCCTTCCATGCCTGCTCCCATTCTGCGATTTTCCCGAGGTGTAGATGTATGCCCCTATATTTTGGCGCGTAAGAGCGCATATTTTTAAATGCCGCTTTTGCGAGATTGTGTCTATCAATTTCGAGGTAAATGACACCGATCTTATAGTTCGCCTCACGGTTTTTGGGTTGGAGGAGAACCACCTGTTTGAAATCCTCTAAAATTTGGCTGTAGCGATAAAGCGTTTTGCCAATCTGTCTATAGCGAAATGTGAGCATTCCACGGTAGAAGTAGGCATCCACATAGTCTGGGTTTAGGGCAGTGGTTGCGGTGTATTCCGTAACAGCCATTTCGGCGTGTTTATGATAGTCTTCTCCGAGCGTTTCAGCGTGCCGGTCGAGCAGACGTGCGTAACTGTAGTGCCAATCGAAGTTATCGGGGTTGTAATGATTCGCCAATCCGTAATATCGGATTGCCTCAAGGGCGTAGTTTGCAAGCCCATCTTGCATGCCGCGTTCGTCGTGTTTATTTTCTATCTCGGCTTGCAAGCTGCGCCTTTCAAAGATAACAGCGAGGAGATGATGGATTTCAGGGTGTTCGGGTTCAATTTCCAATGCGGGTTGATAGACGCGAAGAATGTTATCCTCATCGTTGCGTTGACGATAGATTGCACCGAGACGGAAAAAGGGTTCCACTTCTGTTGCCTTGACCCCTTGCATCGGGGTTTGTAGGTTACGCCCGATGTCACTTTCAATCAAGGTCGTATCCAGCGTGATTGTTTTTTCGTAATGCACGATGGCGTTGTCTATCTCACCGTTTTCTTCAAACAGAATTGCCGCGTGGTAATGCGCTGCGACATCATCAGGACGCAACCGAATAGTTTCGAGGAATGCTGGTAGCGCATCGTTGGGCTGCTTTAGCGAAAGGTAGGACAGTGCCAGCAGATAGTGTGCTTCAGTGGTTTCAGGCGCGATCTCAATAAGTCGCTTTAGGGTATCAATTGCCTGCTGATGTGCCTCGCGTCCACGGTAGATGTGCACCATTTTGAAAAGCACATCCGGTCGTTGTGGGTCTAACGTCAGGGTGCGTTCATAAAAAGTAATCGCGCTGTCTGTATCGTCGTTTGCTTCGTAGCTTTGTCCAAGGAGATAGGTCGCACTCACATCTTCGGGAAATAGCAGCAGGTGGATATTTAGCGGCTCAATGGCATCTTGATAGTTTTCCTCATCGAAAGCACGCTGCCCCTGCACGATGAATCTGTCCGCTAACGCTGGATTCAATTCCAATGCGCGTTTGAAATAACGAACCGCTGTGTCTAAATCACCTTGCTGGTGGTGGAGTTCACCCAGTTTAAAATAAGTATCAATGAAATTGCCTAAAGGGAGTTCAACCTGCAAATAACTTGTGTCTGCTTCGATGATTTCAATTGTCTTCTCATAATGTTGGATAGCGTTTTCGGTGTTGCCTGCATCGGTTTCAATCATGCCTGCATAAAAGGAGGAACGCGGATCGTCGGGAAGGACGAACATCGCTTTCTCTATCATTGGCATTGCTTGATCCGGTGTCATCAACCCTGCGAAGTAAGGTTCCAGCGGTTCATAGAAAGTGTCCTTAAAACTCGGCATGACCGATAACGCTTGTTGGTAATGATTTAGTGCTGCCTCGGTATTGCCGCTGGTGTAGAAGATTTCCCCGAGTGCGAAGTGTGATTGCGCGTGGGTTGGATCGGTCTCAATTGTGCGTTGATAGAGTTGAATCGCGCCGTCTGTATTGCCTTTTTCGTTAAAGATAACCGCGAGTTCATAAAGGTCTTGTACGGCGTAAGGTTGATGCTGTGATGCTTTGGCGTATTCTGTTAGTGCGTCATCGAAAAAGCCTTGTGTGGCGAGGACTTGTCCGAGTTTGATGTAGGCGGGTGCGAACTTTTTCTTTTGATGCGTGATATTTTCAAACGCTTCGCGGGCGCGGTCCGTTTCACCTTGTGCAAGGTAGACCAAACCGATGCCGTATTGCGGGTATTCCCATTTCCGATTGAGTTTTCGCGCGGTCTCAAAGGCTTGGAGTGCTGCTATGTAATCCCCCTGCTTCAGGTGAATCTCACCGATCCGATAGTAAACTGGATAGTAGTTCGGGTTTAAACGGACGCACGCCTCAAATTCCGTAAGTGATTTTTGAAAATAGGCTTGCGAGTTTCGCCCTACATCGCTTTCGCCTTGTTGTTGATAGATGCCACCCAAATTGAAACGTGCCCAAAACAGGTCTGGCTCAATTTCGAGGGAGCGTTGTAGATAGGTAACGGCTGTGTCAAAGGTCTCATCGGTTTTCGTGGCTTCAAGGGCGTGTACGTAGCCTAAACCGTAGTAAAATGCGGCATCCATTGCAGGAGAGGTGGACTGTTGTCTCTGAGAATTATCTTTTGCTGTTTCATAAAGCGTTAGGAGTGTGGAGAGTCGTCCCTGTTTCTGCCACTTGAGAATAAGTTCACGATGTTTTTCCGCTGGCTTTTTCTTCTCTCGCAACGCCTTTGTGAAGTCTTTCCTGATGTTCGTTTCCCATTTTTCTGCAGCGGTGGAAACATGTGAAAAAGATATATTGATTATTAAGCTTGTAATTAGCACGATAAGTATGGGATTTAGTCGTATATTTGTCATTTTATTTTCCTTGATGGATTATAAGTTGCGTTTTTTCTACCTTGATATTGTTATTTTCCAGATTCCAATAAACGATCAATTTTCGCGCGTGTCGGCATGGAAGGGGTCGCGCCAACGACAGTGACTGCCGCTGCGCCAGCGGCATTTGCAAACGCAACTGCCGAGTGTAAAGTTTCACCGCTTGCCAAGGCGGTTGCGAGCGCGCCACAAAACGCATCCCCCGCGCCTGTTGTATCTATAGGGTCAACAGACAGTGCGGAGACACGCTCAGATGTCGTTCTTGTCAACATCAACGCCCCTTGTGCGCCGAGGGTTAGCACAACAGCGGCGTTTGTGGTATCCACCATACGCGTGCGTAACACCTCCGCTGCACGATTTGCTTCTTCTTGACTGCTAACTTTCAGCCCCGACAACAATTCCGTTTCGGATTGGTTCGGGGTGAGAATATCGACGTATCTTAAAAGGCTATCCGGCAGTGGTTGTGCAGGCGCAGGATTTAGGACCACTGCTGTGCCGTGGCTTTTGGCAATTGCTGCGGCGTGTTCGGATGTCGCGATCGGCGTTTCCAGTTGTAGGAGGAGCACATCCGCGGCTGCGATACAATCCGCGGCGGCGTCTATATCTGCTATCGTGAGTGCCATATTTGCGCGTGGCACGACGATAATGCTATTGTCGCCATCCGGTTCAACGACGATTGTTGCTACGCCGGTGCCGATGTCTGTACGTTTTGTGACAAACCTGCTGTTAATATGTTCATTTTCTGCCGCGGCGAGTAGCATCTCCCCGAAAGGATCCGCACCGACACTTCCGACGAGCGTGACTTCGGCACCCAGTCGTGCTGCAGCGGTTGCCTGATTGAATCCTTTCCCGCCTGTGAAAATATCGAAGGCATCGCCAATGAGCGTTTCGCCTTTATCGGGTCTCCGAGCTGCGTGGCAGACCAGATCGATGTTCAGGCTGCCAACAACAGTGACTTTCGGTATTGCGCGGTTCATTACCACTTGTTCCTGTTCTTTTAACGATATGTCTGTAAGTTGGACATGTACACTGGGGCCTTTGACTGTCAGTAAAATAAATCTCCATTTGATGTAAAAAATCTTGGTGTTAAAAATCCCCTATGGTGGGGTGGGCTTCGTGCTATTACGTTTTTTCCATTCCGTGTAGAACTCGTCTAAACCTAAATTCGGCGGGAGGGGCTTTGTGCGCTGAAGTTCATCCCGCTCAAGCGTGATTTCTTCCCGCTCCGTTTCCAATGCCCGTCCCGTCTGAGCCAGAGCTACCCTGTTTTCCTTGAGCGACTGCGCGTCCTGTTCTATCTGCTCCAGGGTCTTGGCGGGGCCGAACTCCGCGACCTGCCTAAAAAAGAGATCCACTGCCTCGGCTGTCTGCGTTTTCAAAGCCTCTTTCCGCGCAGCCTCGAGTTCTTCGGGGGACATAAGCGCAAAAAACGCTAAGCTATTTTCCCGACTCTTCTTTGAATCCGCGAGAACGGCATCTGCACGGGCTAATTCTTTTTTAACCAATGTCCTGTCCCTCTCTCTATGTGCCTGCCACTGCTGGTACCATTCGTCATACCGCTTCGCACGCGCAATGGACGCAGCGGTATATTCTTCATGGATTGCCTTGGCGACATCCAGCGGCAGCCCTTTGAGAGGCCCTGTATGCACAACTTCCACCGTGTCGTCGGATGTGGAAACATCGGTGTCATCGGGCGCGTGCACAGCGGGTGTCTGGGTCTCCGTCTCGGAGGAGACCTTTAGCGACGCAGGGGTGGATTGAGCGGTACCGTTTCGTTTGGCAGCCGGTGATTTTAGGTGCCGAACTTCGGCGCGCGCCTCTGCCAGCCTTGCCTCTAAAGCCTCCACTCTGGCTTGGTCATTTTTGCTATCTAAGTACAAAACAAAGATATTAAAAGCCGTAATAGAGAAGAAAAAAATGACGGAAAACTCGACAAGATTCATCCTTTTCTCGGTAAAAAAACTAAAAAAACGTGGGTTAGTTAAAAAACGATAACGCCGACTCATGAGTCTATCTCCTATAGGATAGTTATCCGCTTGTGTCTCGTATCTATCCGCGTCCGGACAGACCGGCTTTTGACACGGCGGCGGTTGTGATTCAACTGATGGGAGTTTTACCGAAACGCAACAAAGAAAAGGAAGGTCCGGCAATCTGTCCCTGTTAGGTGCTAACCTTTTTGCGGCATCAACGCCCAGATGCGACCTGCATCGGTGTAGTTTGCAAACCAAAACTTGCTATTATAAGGAACGATTTTAGACAATTATAGTTGACATAAAGTGCCGTTGTCAAGGTTTTATCGGAATTGGAGGTGTAAAGCTTTTGTCGTTGCGTATACGTTGGGTTTCACTCCTTTTTTTGTTGCTTTCAGGTGCTTGGTGCTTTTGAAAATTATCCCTCTATGAAGTTTTCAGTACGGTCCCGTTCAACCCAACCTACCGGATTTCGACTTGTTATACCAAATCTGACAGATAAATTCGCACTGATGAGATTTTGAAACTCATGGTAGGTTGAGGAAACTGCTCTTGAGTGTGAGCTGCCTCTGTTGCCCGTTCTTTTTCAGTGTGATGTGCTTGGTTTGGATGTCGGTGACGTGGGTGTCGGTGTCAAGTGTATCACCGATAGTGACGATATATGTCTGGTTGCCTGCGGAGTCTTGGATGATGGCTTTCGGAGGGGTCTTTGCATCTGTGGGGATAATGGTACCAAGCAAGCGGTAAGGTTCTTGTGGACGTGGCGGGGTCCAACCCAACGGATGAAAAAGATTGTTGTCAATGATGGTGCGGTAGAAGTCAGTATCCTGAAAGTCCGATAAGGTCTCCGGTTTGCAGGTTTGTCTCTGTGGGACAGTTTCACTATGAACATTGCCAACCGTGACCATCTTTTTTTGGGGGGGATGCGGTTGCAATTGCACGGACATGTACGTGTGCAAGATTAAATAAAGCAAGGATAGGCTGGTGCCCCATAAAAGGAGAATCCATTTTTCGTGTTTGCTAGACATCGTGTTTTACTTGTTATAGAGACAGATAAACTGTCAGCGACGGTCAGGGTTTTCAGAGGCATCACTTGCGGAATATTTTATACATTAGCATGAAGTTGAGATGCCTCGCTGCATCTCGTATTTCATTGAGTTTCGACTCACCTTCGCGTGGCGCGTAGGTAATCGGGATTTCTTGGATGTTCAGTCCCACCTGCTCCGCCTTCACCACCATTTCCGAAGCAAATTCCATGCCTGTTGTTTTCAACGCCATGCGCGTATATGCCTCTGCCGTGAAGGAACGCATCCCGCAGTGTGAGTCGGAAATCGGCGTTTGAAAGAGCAAACGTAGTAGTCCCGAGAGAATGGGGTTACCGATGTAGCGGCGTGCCCACGGCATCGCTCCCGGCAGCATCTCCCGCTTGAACCGATTTCCTATCACCAAATCATACCCCTCGCGTAAAGGTGTAATGAAACGTTCTAAGTCTGTGAAATCGTAAGTATCGTCGGAATCGCCTATGATGATATACCGCCCCTGCGCGATAAAGCATGACACTGCCATAAGGGTTGTCGTTACTTGATGTTTTGTAGAGATAACGTTCCCTACCTTTGAAGGCGACGTAAGGAAGCCTCACAGTGTTCCCGTCTCTGAGGTGCGCTGTTAAGAAGTTAGGCAGTAATGTTATATCAGGCACATCGATAGAGAGAAAAGGAGTCTGTCCAATTCTTGAGAGGCGTTTATCGGATCGCAGAATCAGGGACGTAAACCCAAATCTTCTATCGCTGTTCGCATCGCTGCCGATATAGGAAAAATCCCACGCTTTTGATTTGAGGCCATCTTCTGTCAGCATGAGATGAGTGGCCCCGTGGGTTTTTAGAAAGGTGAGTGCTTCCCGAGCGGATTGTCCGCAGTAGACGTGTCGGTAGTAGAGGTGTATCCAGTGCGGGAGAAAAGTATCCTGATCTGTGATGGTTTTGACACCACCGAGAACGTTCAGACGACTGCCGTAACTCCAATTCGCGGCAATGACAGCGTCTTCTCGGAGGTTGGTTTGCATCCATTGAAGTGTCTGCGCCATGCGTCCTTTCCCCGGTGTCGGGTACCGCCATTTTGAGGCGGCGGCAGTGGAGCGGTGGGCATGCCCACCGAGAGGGTTGAAAAAAAGAACAAGGATCAACAAGGGGATTGTGAAACCGGCGACGACCCAACGGTGTTTGATGTGTGGAAACATCCGTTTTCCGATGGCTGTGGGCAGCAGTCACAACAGTGATGCAGTGCCGTAAGCAAGCGGAATGCCGATAAAGAAGTCATAGCGTTTGCCACCGCGAGAGAATGCCACCCACAAGAGGAACCAGACGAGCATGAGGCAGCCGAGCTGCGCGGTGATAAATCCAGGGCTTCTTCCATTTATCCGAACGGAATTGGGGGCTTTTCGGAGGCAGGGGACCCCGAAAGAGAGTGCTGTCAGTCCCAGTGATATGAAAAACAGGGTGTCGCATCTTGATGCTCCTATCCACGCACTGATCTGCCAGCGGAAAAACGTTGTAAGGAAAAAAAGACAGAGCGCTCCTGCCAGCGGGAGTCCGTACCATTTCCAGAGGCGGAGACAGGCGTGGATCATGCCAAGACTGCCTAACATAAAGACGGTGCCGTATCTGCCGATCCAATAGCCGAAATGCGGGTCCGCGAGTTCTGTCATGGTTTGCATGAGTCGGCTTTCCCGAAATGCAAAGGCGGTTGTCTCAAAGGTCACGGCTTGTCTGAAAAGATAACTCACGCCCGCTGCGATGCCAAAGAGTGTTAATCCCCAGGCGAGTTTCCGTGCATGAGGGCGCAGCGGTTCATAGAAATGAAGGAACAGGGATCTCAGCCAGCGGAGTGCGAAAATGACAAGGGCGGGGGCGAGCATGAGGGCGGACAGATGCGTAGAGTACCCGTATCCGCTTCGGTAAGCAGGACTGATAAGCGTGAGCCACGGGACGAACATCAGGAGATAGAGGAGATATTCTTTGAGGCGGTGTTCGGTGTCTGTGGTGCAGAACTTGTAGAGTTCTACTGCGCCAATCATCAAGACGAAAATGCCGAAACCTTCCCAACTCATGCCACCCAAAAAAACGATGAAGCCTGAGAGTCCGGTGGCGAGGTATCTGTACCATCCGGGTTCTATCTGCTCTTTCCACAAGTAGCTGGTAACGGCAAGAGTGCCGAGCATCCAACACCACGCGTCTCTGTCTCCGAAGCCTACAGAACTACGCTCAACACTGCCCGGCAGTGTTGCCAAGAGAACACCTACGATGGTAGCGAAGAAAACGCCGTAGCAACGGGTGAGATAGAGGAGCAGGACACCGAGACCGAGCGTAAAACAGAGAGCGGGTGCGTAAAGTTGGATGTCATAGAGAGAGAGCCATGGAAACGCCTTGTGGGTGTACGCGATAGCATAGGCGTAGAGCGGCAGCAGCTGCCTGTTATCTCTGCCGAGGGGGTGCCAGCGGTACACATCGCGTTCGGGGAGGTGTCCCTGATCGGCAATAATGCCCGCTTGCCAGTGGTAGAGATAGGCATCATTTTCGGTGAACTGCCCATCAGGGAGGCGTTCTCTACCTTGGATGCGAATCCAGAACGCAAGACACAGGATGCTGAGAAGCAAAACGCCGGCTAAGGTTTTTTGAAGATAAATCTGTCCACACGCGGGTGTGGGACGGTGATAATCACGCGTCCATCGGGATTTAAGACGTTCCAGCAGGCTTTAGCCACCTCGTAAAGTTCCGGCATAGGGATATGCTCCACCACGGCTAACAGGGTGATGACATCAAACGGGGAGCCACACGCAATGAAGTCACGAGGAAAATATCCCGGCACGAGGCGACAGGTTTCTCCGAGTTCAACGGGCTGTGTCAAAAGCGGATCAATGCCGACCCCTGCCCGGAGATGCCCATTGAGCATGCGTAAAAATGTCCCGTCGCCCGCACCAATATCCAAAAGGCAAGCACCTTCGGGAATGTAGGGTTTCGCCTTTGCAAAACGCAGGTGTTCAAGGATGCGGTCAATTCTCTTTTTCGGGACTCGCTGCATTTTTTTCGATAAACCTTTCAAAGAAGACCGCAACTTCTGGCGTTTCCTTTTTGATCCGTCGGAGTCCCTCTTCGGTACCATATCTGGCAAACAGTCGCATCGCTTGCTTGTACTGTTGTTGATGCTCTTGGCTTTTTTCTCTGATCTGGCGCAGTGATTTTAGAATTTGACGGGTTTTTTCGGCACAGCATCCGCAGGGTTTTTTCGCGCCTGTTTGTACGGGGGGTGCCACGGAGGCGCGCTGCCGTGGTGTGCTCATCGGGAGCGTATCGGTTGCGTAACTGATGAACACGGCAGAGATTGCGAGGATTGCGAGGATTGTAACACCGTATAGGAAATAGGTATCCTTCATTGAATGTTCCTCATGGCGCGGGTTTCGATATCAAGAGTCCGCCGCCTCACGTGAAAAAAGATTTTAGTGGTTTCCGAGAGCGGGCGTTTCAAAGCCACCGCCCCCGTCTGAAATCGGTTCAAAAACGGCGGATAAAACCTTCAGCCTCCATTTTACGGATAAAGAGACCTGTCATTTCATCTAATGTGGATTCTGTCACAGTCCCCTCCGATGAGAAGATATCGCGTAGATTGGCTCTCATCTGTTCAATAACGGCAAGTTGTTCATCTGCGGATAATTCATTGAGCCCCGCTACCAGTTGAGGGAGAAGTGGCTTGAAAATTTCCCACATTTCCGCTTCTATTGCTTTCGCTTCTTCTGAAACTGCCTCAGCGGCTTCTATGAATGCCTTGTATTCTTCTGGTGATAATTTATTTTTCTCAGACGGTTGCTCAACCGGAGTCACCGACGTCTCTGATGAGTTCTGTTCTTTTGCAACCGGTGCCGCCGCTCGGGGGACCTCGGTTACATCATTTTTCGTTTCCAGTGGGTGGACATCCTGCGATGTCACGTTTCTCTGAATATCCGTATCCTGATCTGAAGCCGGTGGGTGCGAAACAGGATCGACGGATTTAGAATCGTTTTCCTTCTGAGAAACTTCTGCTCTTTCATGAAGGGCATCTTGCCACGCGGACCTTACACTCTCCATTGGACGGTATATCGTTATATAGACGATCGTGAGAAAAACGAGAATAAAGGTAATCTGAACTATCCAGAAAATCCTGTTTCTTTTTTTGTCCGACATAGACATCAGATAACTCCTTGTTCGCATCATCCTTGTTACGTGAATATACTTGATAGAATAAGAGATGCACACAGTGGGCATCTCTTATACAAAACGTGTTAAGCCGCGCAGTCACCGCTACCGCAACTTCCCGAGGCAATCGGTTTGCAGTGCTTATTATAATGAGCAAGGGTCCTGTCAAATTCTTTCTTTTTACCACCAAGCCACCAGATTGCTGTCCCAAAACTTGCAAGAGTGGTAATACAAGTGATTCCAGCACCGAGGGACACCGGGGGCACTACGAGAGTTTTTATAGTTAGACCACAAGCTCCTGCGGCCGCCCCACCTGCTATTGTGGCAGCTGCCGCAGCGAATTTTACAGCATTCACTTTGTCTTCTACTGTCTCTGCTATAGCGACAGTGTACGGAAAGTAGATATCTTTCATGCAATATCCCGCAAAGGGTACCTTAATCGGGAAGTTGAACCCCATGTGTGCGGAGTAATTCTGACATCCGATTCTGTAATTTTTCGGCTTCCTCTGGGGATTCCATCTCTGTGGATACTGTTGATAGTAAAAGTGCAGAAAATTCGCGTTGTGTTTCAGTAGGTAGTCCCTTCAACTGTTCCACGATGCGGGGCATTACCGTATCGAAATAAATGTCTATTTGACGACGCAGTTCTTCTTCCTGCATGCCATCTTCCAAGTCCAGCAAAAAATTATCCAGAAATTCTGTAGTGATTTTATGCCTGGCGAGTGCTCCTGATGCCATGTTTAGAAGAATTTCACCTTCTGCTACTATTCTCTCATACTCTTCTTGCCTTTTGAGTTTTCTCAAGCGTTCCTGCTCGTCTTGTTCGGAGGACATCTGTTGCGTTTCATTAGGTGAGTTAACCGAATTGCCATTTTTAACACCGGTCGCCGTTTTTTTTGAAGTTTTGTGAGATGATGCGCCTTCAGTTTCAACTAAAACGTCCTGATTGGTATCCAGATTGGTGTCAGTAGGGGTAGTTGTTTGCCCCTTTTCCGTTGCCCCGGAGGCTGTTTTTTGCGTGGGTTGTACAGGTTTATATACCCGGGTGGGCTCGGCATTTACCCGAGGGCGGACATAACCGAAGTACCAAGTAGCAGCTCCTAAGACAACAAAACATAGCCCACCTAATATGATAATAGGGCGAGTCCACTTCTTTTTAGATTTCTCTAACTTTCGCATATTTTACCTCTTTTTGTCTCTAATTTAACCTTAGTTAGGACTTACGCATGCTGCTCTTTTGTAGCATAGGCTGTTAGCCTGTGCCACTATAACGCTGTGTTTACCGAAAAATCTCATCTAATGGAATGGACTGTAGTCAAAATTGCGTAAATCCTGCTTGATATGCGAAATACCAACCGATTACAAATCCTAAGAAAATCAAAAGAAATAGAAACACTTTAAATGCTCGTGACTTTTCCAACATTTCTAGCTCCACCTTATATTCTCTCCTATATATCTTGAAAGCAGGCCTGTACCCAAACATCCAAGCGAAAAGTACTGCGAGTGAGAGTATTGATACAATTAACAAAAGGAGTTTTTCTGTATCATGCGAAAGCAGTATATAAAGCAGAATTCCCATATCCGCGAAGAGTAAGATGAGCAGAAACATCGCTGCCCATATAAAATGTCGCAACACCTGTTTTTTCTCTTTGGTGCGTTCGTTTTCCATATTCACACGTTCCTCTACAAGTTGTTTTGCTAACTGACTACAGAAAGCGGATGTGTCTTGACTTTCGGCAGTTGAATCTGCTTAATATCCCGAGTTAATGTGTTCGTCATTGAATTCTCTTATGATTATATCAAGTTCAACAATTAATATCAACAAGTCGTGCGCTGACCGCGGGGTCATTCAATTGTCCATTTTTTGATTGAATTTTCACCTTTTGATAGTAATTTGTAAAATTAATGTCTTTGACTTCTGTCATCCCCTGTTTCACGAGATACTCTTGAAATTTTGGTAGCGATGTAAGGGGTTCCGGCATTGTGTCGGATTCAAGGCTGTTTCTGACTTGCTTTGTGAAATTTTTACTTTTCATGATACCAAGAACCTTTTGGCGAGAAGATAGGTTATCAGGCGCGTCTGATTCATTTAGAGTCGCTGATTGTTCTGATTTATTTTTAATGGTAGTTTGCAAAACTTTTTGATCTACGGTGGACTGATTACAGCCTTTAATCTCGATCCAAATAATCGCGATGCATGATAAAAGCGTGAGTATAATGTATACCCGCCGTGGGAGGAACCTACGCGAAAATTGTTGAGGATATTTGTCTTTAAAAAAGGTTGATAGGGCAACAATAGAGAGCACTATGAAAGTTGTGATTGCCTCGCCTATCAATCCCCTAAAAAAGGCTTGATGGATTGCTAATAGACATCCACATATTCCGGTGAGGATACCAATAATGTGATGGCGTTTCATTAGTAATGTCTCCTGTCAAAAGTTGACGCGAAGTTCTCTGAAAGCGAGGATATTGCTTAGATAATGACATTTTCAGCAACTTATGAAACTTAGGTTGCTATAGGCGTGAGTTCTCAATCGTAATAATTACGCCATATCAATAGTAAGACAATACCCTGAAGTGCATACGCTTATTTAGACCACAATTTCGCAAATTTAAGACAAGTTTTTT
>VXZK01000012.1 GCA_009845545.1 Candidatus Poribacteria bacterium | reverse complement strand
AATTACTACTTATCAAAAATGGAATTAGGCATGTATCGTAAAAATATTCCAAAAACTGATTCTATTCAAGAACTCGCGGATTTCTGGGATACACATGACCTAACGGATTTTGAAGACGAACTTGAGGAAGTAGATGAACCCGTTTTTGACTCTCTAATTTCTGTTCAGTTGGAACCCGAGGAATTCGAAGTTATTGAAACACTTGCCAAACGCCTGCAACAAACTCAGGAGATATCGTTTACATCCTTGGCAACCCAGGCGGACAAGAATTATGGCGTTGGACACTCGGTGAATTCTTAAGCGATCAGGTCGATTTCCTACACATCCAATCCGATGTTTTTGGTGGAAACAGCGGCGGGCCAGTGCTTAATAAGCAGGGGGTTTTACTTGGCATCGTCGCGCGAAGTGATAGACACATGAACGCGTTGGCTATTCCGGTGAGAGACATAAACCGGTTGTTGTCTAAATCGCAGTTGGAACATTCGCGGGCGCGTAGGTGAAATTGGCCGTATTGCGGCGTAATCTGTTATAATTAGGATTTACGCAGACAGGCGATGAATCGCCTTACTACAAACATAAGTACCTTGGGAATACGCGTGTTTCTTAAAAGCAGTCCGGTTCGTAGTGGCGCAATTCATTGCGCCTTGCGTAAGTCCTGATAATAGTTCTCCCGAAAGGAGGTTTTACCACATGGCTTATAGCGATTTTACTTTAGAAGCAGCGGCGGAAACGTTTCATCTGGAAATTGTTGAACCTGTAGGTGTTTTCTCTAATTTAGCAGGTGTTGATCCCGGAGACGATTTTACAACGCGGCTCGCAATGAGAGCACAGTTAGCTAGTGCTATAAACACAGATAAGGCGAAGTCTGAATTGATTATCTCTCATCTCATCGCTGAACTCCGCCAATACCACAATTGCTGCATCAGTTTCTTTTCAGGAACCGATTTCGATGTTGATGCGGAAAACGGATTAACCGGTGTGTGTGATTTTTTGATAAGTCTATCACCGACGCAGTTGTTTATAAGAGCCCCTGTCGCTATCCTTGTCGAAGTCCCTCCGATTGCGGGGAAGGATGAGTCTATAATCATCGGTCTTGGTTCATGCGTCGCGAAGATGGTCGCTGCACAACGCTTTAATGCGAAAAAAGAGAACGAAATCCCGTGTATTTATGGGGCTACGACTAAGGGTACGGAGTGGATGTTTCTCAAATTGGAGGAGCAGAGACTCAGCGTAGATCTAATGTCCTACCGAATTGCACAATGCGATCAGATTCTGGGTATCCTTTCCAGCATGGTAGGGCAAAAGGCATGAAGAAGGACAGGAGGTCTAAAAATGGCGTATAGCAATTTTACTTTAGAGGCAGTGCGCCGAGAGTTTCAACTGGAAATCGTTGAATCCGCTGGCATCTTTTCTGAAGTTTCAACGGTAGTGCCACAGGACCGCTTTATGGCAGAACTTGAGGAAAAAGTAGAGTTAGCCATCTCCAGCGGTACAGAGAAAGCACGCTCGGAACTGATTGTCACCGATGTTCTGTTTCAACTCCGAGAGCACTTTAATCGTCGCATCAGTTTTTTTTCAGGGATTGAGTTCAGCGTTGACACCGAACACGGATTAACAGGGGTCTGCGATTTTTTGGTGAGTCTGTCGCCGATACTCTCTTTCTTAGAGGCACCTGTCATCATTCTTGTTGAGGCAAAACGGGAGAATTTGACAACCGGCTTCGGTCAGTGCGCCGCTGAGATGATCGCTGCACAACGCTTTAACAAGGAAAAAGGGAATGACATTCCCCACATTTATGGGGCTACCACTTCCGGAACAGAGTGGCGATTTCTCAAATTGGAAGGCGTGAGACTCCATATTGATAGAGCCGTCTATCCAATTGCACAATGCGACAAAATCCTCGGCATCCTCGCAAGCATGGTGGAACAAAAAGTGTAGCCCTTCTGAGATGGCTGTAATCTCGAAACCGGAGATCGCGTCTACGGAAAATAAAAAATTTGCAATTAATGCACAAATATGGTATAATATAAGAATAAATGGAGCGTTCGTGTTAAAACCTTTTTAATCCAATCCAGAGAGGTTGAAAAAAGGATGCAAGATCACAATCAGAATCGGACCCAAAATTTAGATTGTCCATCGGAATTGGTTGGATGATGCCTTTCTCGTCACAGCAGACGGGAGAGGCTTTTTTCTTATTAAGAGGACGCAAGTCATAAACCTGCACGGGATAAAAGAAATGGAAATGCGTGAAAAAGCACAAGTGATGAACGCCGAAGAAATTCGCCGCGCCTTACTCAGAATCGCTCATGAGATTTTAGAGCGGAACCATAAACATATTGAAGATCTTGTATTTGTTGGTGTTAAAAGTCGTGGGGATTTCATCGCCCATCGCATCGCCGAAAACCTTGAACGTATCGAAAATATTGAAGTCGATGTCGGTGCTATTGATGTCACCCTCTATCGAGATGATCTTAATCTCCATGAGACGCAGATTCAGGTCAGCAATACTGAACTTCCCTTTGATGTTACCGGCAAATGGGTTATTTTGGTAGATGAGGTCCTCTATACAGGACGTACCGTTCGCGCAGCAATGGACGCACTCATGGATTTCGGTAGACCCGCCGCAATCCAATTGGCGACCCTGATCGACAGAGGCCATCGCGAACTGCCAATTGCCGCCGATTACGTTGGCAAAAATGTACCCACCTCACGCAGAGAGTTTGTTCGGCTACAGCTTGCCGAAGAGGAACCTGGCATAGACGCAGCCATCATTTATGAAAAGGAGAGTGAATGAGCGACGCGTGTATCATTAATGGACATATTATCGATCCTGCTAATAATATTGATGAAGTCGGAAACCTGTTTATCACCGATGGCAAGATTACCAAGGTTGATACGCTGAGTGCTGTCCACCAATCTGAAACTTCTGACGTTTACGATGCGACGGGACAGATTGTCGCACCGGGCTTAATCGATATGCATGTCCACCTCCGAGAGCCAGGGTTTGCGCATAAAGAGACGATCGCGACTGGCACGGCGGCAGCGGCGGCAGGTGGATTCACCTCTGTTGCTTGTATGGCAAACACGTCGCCGGTGATAGATACACCTGAGAAGATTGAACAGATTTACGACATCGCGGATAAGACTGCGAAGACGAATGTATTCCCTTTCGGCAGTATTACGAAGGCCCTTGCGGGTGAGGAACTTACCGATATGCGTCGGATGCGTGCCGCAGGCGCAGTCGGTTTCAGTGATGATGGTGTTACCGTCATGAACGCCGCGCTCATGCGCGATGCTCTCACCTTGAGTGCCGAACTCGGTTTTCCGATCATGGTCCACTGCGAAGAGCATCACCTCAACGCCGGTGCTGTCATGAATCTGGGAGAGACCTCCCGAAAACTGGGGCTTATCGGGAGTCCGAACGCTGCAGAGGACATCATTGTCGCTCGCGACATCATGTTAGCGGAGATGACAGGCGGTCATCTCCATGTACTCCATGTCAGCACTGCGGGTGCCGTTGAATTGATACGTCAAGGAAAAAAACGAGGTGTTCATGTGACTGCGGAGGCGTGTCCACACCACTGGATCCTCACCGATACAGAGGTCGAAAAACAGGGAACGAATGCCAAGATGCATCCACCGCTCCGCACACAGACCGATATTGATGCGGTCATTGAAGGTTTGTGCGATGGTACAATCGATGCAATCGCTACCGATCATGCGCCACACGCGCCCTCGGAAAAGGCACAAGGCATGCTTGACGCACCTAACGGCATTATCGGTTTAGAGACCTGTCTACCACTTGTGTTGACATATCTCGTTCAACCGGGACACCTCACATTGCGGGAGGCGATTGCAAAAATGACGGCTGTTCCGGCGGATATCCTCGGTATTGACCACGGGACACTCTCTGTTGGTGCTGCCGGAGATGTTACTGTCATTGATGTTGATTCGGTTCATCCGGTCGATGTAACAAAATCTCGTTCAAAAAGTCAAAATACACCTTTCGCAGGATGGGAACTTAAAGGTTGGCAGACAATTACACTCCGCGAGGGAAAAAAAATATGAAAGTAATTTTGGCGTTAGCCGATGGCACGGTTTTTGAGGGCGAACAGTTCGGGGCGACAGGCGAAACTGTCGGTGAGGTTGTCTTCAATACCAGTATGACGGGCTACCAAGAAGTTTTGACCGATCCGTCCTACAACGGACAGATCGTCACGATGACATACCCTTTGATAGGAAACTACGGCTGCAACGAAGCAGACGTTGAATCCATCGGGCCACAGGTAGAAGGGTTTGTCGTTCGGGAATATAGTGCGTACCATAGCAATTGGCGTTCAAAATGGAGTTTGGATACTTACCTCGCCGAGCATAATATCATCGGCATCCAAGGGATTGATACCCGCGCCCTGACCCGCCGTCTCCGGGTTCACGGTGTCATGAATGGCTGTCTCTCTACGGAGGACCTGAATCCTGAAAGTCTTGTTGCGAAAGCCAAAGCGTGGCGCGGATTAGTCGGTTGGGACTTGGTGCAACGCGTGACATGCCCGAATCCGTATGCATGGCAAATCGGTAACCAGTTACCGGTAACCAGTAACCAGAAAGAGTTCTCTTTAACTGATAACGGACAACGGACAACGGATAGTTATAAAGTCGTTGCTCTTGATTTCGGTATTAAATACAATATCTTGCGTCAACTCACCGAACACGGATGCGAGGTGCAAGTCGTGCCGGCGAAGACGACTGCTGAGGAGATTCTCGCGGCGGAGCCGGATGGCGTTTTTCTGTCAAACGGTCCGGGTGATCCGATGCCAGTCGGTTATGCGATCAAAACGATTCAAGGTTTGATGGGCAAAAAACCGCTTTTCGGGATCTGTTTGGGGCATCAACTGCTGGGGCTTGCCCTCGGTGGAAAGACGTTCAAACTGAAGTTTGGACATCGAGGTGCGAATCAACCTGTCAAGCATTTTGAAACTGACAAGGTTGAGATTACCTCACAAAATCACGGATTCTGCGTTGATATTGACTCACTGCCGAACAGCGTTGACATTACGCATATCAATCTAAATGATGACACACTTGAAGGGATACAGCATCGGGAGTATCCCGTTTTTTCTGTCCAGTATCACCCGGAGGCATCCCCCGGTCCGCACGATGCGAGTTATCTCTTTTCGCGTTTTACAGAGATGATGAAATCTTATAATACCTTGCGGAGAAAGTAGGGGTTAGGTTACCTAACCCCTACAGGTAATTTGACGTTTCTCTCTATAGATTCGCCTCTCCATTTTGCGGCGTACTCGCCCATAAGCGATCTGCTTCATTACGAGGCTTACGTTTTCGTATGATACTAAGAGAGAACCCGATTTTGACAACGGAAAAATCGGAGCGAAAACCTAATATTTAAAACTATGCCAAAGCGAACAGATATAAAAAAAATCTTAATTATAGGGTCCGGTGCAATTATCATCGGACAGGCGTGCGAGTTCGATTACTCCGGAACGCAGGCGTGTAAGGCACTCAAGGAGGAAGGGTATGAAATTACCCTCGTCAACAGCAACCCTGCCACGATCATGACCGATCCGGATTTCGCTGACCAGACGTACATTGAACCGATCACGGCGGATACGGTCGAACTTGTCATCGACAAGGAGCGTCCGGATGCTTTGCTACCGACGCTCGGTGGACAAACGGCTTTGAACGTATCTGTCGAACTTGCGGAATCTGGTGTATTAGATAAGTACAGGGTTGAGCTCATCGGTGCGAAATTGCCTGCGATCCAAAAAGCGGAGGATCGCGCGCTCTTCAAAGACGCGATGACAAAAATCGGGTTGGAGGTGCCTCTGAGTGGCATCGCCCACACTGTGCAAGAGGCACTCGCGCTTGTCGAGGAGATCGGTTTTCCAGCGATCATCCGTCCAGCATTTACGCTCGGTGGTACTGGTGGCGGTATCGCTTACAATATTGAAGAATACGAAAAAATGGTCACGGCAGGTCTCGCCCTGAGTCCAATCAGTGAGTTGCTCATCGAAGAGTCTGTCATCGGGTGGAAGGAATTTGAACTTGAGGTGATGCGTGATGGCGCGGACAACGTCGTCATCATCTGTTCCATTGAAAATGTCGATGCCATGGGAGTCCATACCGGCGATAGCATTACCGTTGCACCTATCCAGACCTTAACGGATAAAGAATATCAGTTGATGCGGGATGCGGCGATTAAGATTATCCGCGAGATTGGTGTGGATACGGGCGGCTCCAACATCCAATTTGCTGTGGATCCGAAGACGGGTAAACAGGTCGTTATTGAAATGAATCCGCGTGTCTCGCGTAGTTCTGCGCTTGCCTCAAAAGCCACCGGGTTTCCTATCGCAAAAATCGCAGCGAAGCTTGCTGTCGGTTACAATTTAGATGAAATTCCGAACGACATCACCGCTGAAACCCCCGCCTGCTTTGAACCGACAATTGATTACGTCGTCGTCAAAATCCCGCGCTGGGCGTTTGAAAAATTCCAAGGCACCGATGAAACCCTCACAACACAAATGAAATCCGTCGGCGAGGCTATGGCTATCGGCAGAACCTTTAAAGAGGCGTTACAGAAAGCACTGAGATCGCTGGAAACCGGATGGTTTGGGTTAGATAACCACCCACTTGATGAACTTCCGTTGTCTGAACTCTCCAGCAAACTGAGCGTTCCGAATGTCAAACGAATATTTTACATCAAAGCCGCCCTTGCCCGCGGGATGAGCATTGAGGAAATTCATGCCTACACGCATATCGACCCGTTTTTCCTCTACAATTTGAAGGAGATTGTTGACTTTGAAAAGACTTTATCGGAACCCGATGCACGCCAACACATAAAAGAAGTAACCAGTAAAGAAACTTACAGAACTGGTAACTGGAAACTGGTAACTGATAACTTGAAAAAAGCAAAACAATTCGGATTTTCTGACCGCCAGTTAGGCGACATTTACGAGGTATCCGAAGAGACCATCCGGGAATGTCGAAAAAAACTCGGGATTGAAGCGACTTTCAAAACTGTTGACACCTGTGCTGCAGAGTTTGAGGCAGAAACCCCCTACTATTACTCTACGTGTTCCAGCGAAGATGAGGTGCGTCCCTCGGACAAGCGAAAAATCATGATTCTCGGGGGTGGTCCGAACCGTATCGGGCAGGGCATTGAATTTGATTACTGCTGTGTCCATGCGGCGCTTGCACTCAAAACGGATGGTTATGAAACCATTATGGTGAATAGCAATCCTGAAACCGTTAGCACTGATTACGACACCTCTGATCGGCTCTATTTTGAACCGTTGACGCGTGAAGATGTTCTGAATATCTACCATAAAGAGAAACCCATTGGGGTCATTGTTCAGTTTGGCGGGCAGACACCCTTAAATCTTGCTGTTGCGCTCAGAGACGCAGGCGTGCCGATTATCGGCACTAGCCCTGAAGATATAGCACGTTCGGAAGACCGACAACTCTTTAAAGCCGTATTGGACGATATCGGCTTAATGCAATCGCCTAACGGGACCGCAACATCCAGTGAGGAAGCTGCGCCTATTGCTGCCGCACTCGGCTATCCGGTTATCGTGCGCCCCTCGTATGTTTTGGGCGGTCGTGCCATGCAGATCGTTTACGATGAAGAACTTTTGCACGAATACATGAACTCCGCTGTCGAAGCCTCACCGGAACATCCTGTACTTATTGATAAATATCTTGAAGAAGCAATCGAAGTGGATGTTGATGCAATCTCCGATGGAAATCTCACTGTCATCGGTGGTATTATGGAACACATTGAGGAAGCCGGTATCCATTCTGGAGACAGCGACTGTGTCTTACCCCCTTATACACTTGTAGATGAACAGATTGAACAACTCAAAACCTTCACTTATGACTTGGCGAAAGCACTGCGTGTCCGCGGCTTGATGAATGTTCAATATGCGATAAAGAACGATGAAATCTATGTGTTGGAGGTGAATCCACGCGCATCCCGAACCATCCCGTTTGTCAGTAAAGCGATCGGTGTACCGCTGGCAAAACTCGCTGCGCGGGTGATGGCAGGTAAGACGCTTGAGGAGCTCGGATTTACGCGTGAGATTGAACCCGTCTATTTTAGTGTTAAGGCACCGGTGTTTCCTTTCAACCGTTTTCCGGGTTCAAATACGCGCTTGGGACCTGAAATGAAATCAACTGGCGAGGTCATGGGAATTGACACGGATGTCTCTCGCGCCTTTGCGAAGGCACAGAAGGCGTGTGGTTATACTTTACCGTTGAGTGGCAAGGTTTTCATCAGTGTTAAAAATAAGGACAAGCGCGCAATCATCTTCATCGCTAAAAAACTCACGGATATGGGTTTTGAACTTATTGCTACACACGGAACTGCAAAGGTATTGCTCCGTAACGGAATGGAGCCAGAACTCGTCTTTAGCATCGGTAAAGGCAGACCGACAATTCACGATTATATCAAGAATCATGCGGTTGATTTGATTATCAATACCCCTACTGGCGATTTACATCGGCCGAATGAACTCTTAATTCGTGAAATGGCGATAGCGCACGATATTCCAATTTTCTCAACGATACCCGGCGCAGCCGCAGCCGTCAACGCGATTGATGCGCTACAGCGGGGTGATATTACTGTCACACCGCTCCAAGATTATTTTCAGATGCTTTAGTAGTTGTCAGTTTTGACCAACAACTCGCGCCTTAGCAAAAGTATCTGTAGACGCGTTGTTGGTCAAGGTTATCGGTTGTCAGTTAAGAAAAAGACTTTATATATCAAGTGCCCCTCTTAACCGACAACTCTCACTGCGAGGCAAACTGAAAGATTTTTTGAAAAAAATCGTACTGAAAACTGTTAAAAAAGGATAAAAAAATGGCGAACGATTCTATACAGAGAAACACCCGGTGGGTTCAAACCTTTGATCGGATCCTTGAGATGCTAAATCTTGACGCGGATCGTCCAGTGAGTGTTCTGCAAATTGAAGACGGTAGGGAGGTTATCGTCGTGCAACCCAACGCTTTCACTATCTCGCGCATCTATGCGACGGGGCGTCCCGATGGCATGCGCCCACACGGTGTGGATTCCTATTACGATTACTTCTTCGCAAAATTACGGACGTATGAGGAGCAACACGGAACACGGGAAGGGTTCGAGTTGGAGTCAGACGAATGGGAAATCCTTTTTGAGGAATCTTTTCATCGGTACACCCGCTACCTTCTATTCGCGGGTATTAAACGATGGCAAGATGTCCAACGTGATACAGCTGCCAATATCGATGTAACGAATTTGGCACGCGAATGTGCACCATCTGAAGTCGCGTGGCGGAGCTATCAGTATAAAGGTTATATGCTCATGATGCACAGCATCGCTAACGCAGAGCTGAGTCTTCAAGAAGACGATAACGGGGCAGCGTTACGGCATATTGACGCAGGCATTCAACAGATTGGAGAGTTCTGTGGTGAATGTCTACGTGAGGAACATGGAGAAGCAGAAAATATAACACGTGAACGTTATCTCAGCAACCTTATAGAATTTCGGTCCGATTTGGAGGCACTCGATACTGAACCTGCCGAGCCCGAAAGCGACGAGGAAGATATCTTGGCGGAACTGGAAAGATTGCTCAATGAAGACGATGCATAGCCTTACTTGCGCGAAAAACCGTTTATGATTGGCTATACATCTTCATCGTGGGGGGCTTGTATAAGCACACCCCCAAGGAACAGAAACGCTATCCCTCGGATGAGTACGTGCAATTCTATTCCGTAGTGTAGGTGTCCGCTGGACTTTAGGAAAATACCTATTGGAAAGGCTATAATGGAAATAAACAACAGATAGCTAGCGACGGGATTTCCCCAGGTATGGAGTGCTGACCCATAACAGAGTGCCAGCAACGCGCACAGGAACGCCGCGGTCATAAAGAGGGATTCGCCCCACTCCGCCCAGAGTATATAAAGGGACTCGCCTATCTGAGGAGGGGCAGTCTCGCCTGCCAATTTCGCTAACTCATTGATCGGAGCGGTTTGTGAGCAGTGTGCCACCAATTCTATGACCAGCCATAGGACAGCGATACTTGCGCCTAAAGCACTTCGGGTATGTGCTTCTGAAGATAGTAAACCATAACTCGCTAAGAGAGTCGGCACGAGCAAAATAAGCGTGACAACCCCGATGCCATGAAAAATTCCGATTTTTCCGAACTGTTCCGCCGATGGGAATAAACCGACAGACGATAAACTAAATACAAACCAAATACTTGACGCTAACATAAGGAAGCCGCTTAAGATACCGGTAAGCCCGCCAAGTCTATAGAGCGCGCTAAGTTGTTTATCCATTCATTCCTCCGAAAAATGCTGACAAAGATTTTTATGTCGTAGATGATGATACTATAGTTTACCTAAATTGTTAATTTTAAACAATACTTTTTTTCCTCAGTCTGGTAGGTGCGGTTTGCAACCGCACGGGGCTTCGCCTTAGGTAAAGCTTGCGAGCCAAGGCTTACTATCAAACGTGAAAGGTGCTGCCACCATGAACGCGCAGAAAACCGTGCTTATTGTTGATGCCGAGCGGGGTGAACGTGAACTTGTCTGTGAAACGCTTGCAGGTAAAGGGCTGCGGCTCGTTGTCACAGGCAACATGTATCAGGCGTTTCATCAGATTGAACACCTGAAGGTAGACATTCTTATTGCCCAATTAAAAGCGGAACGGATTGATGGATTAGCACTCTTAGAAGCGGCGGTACAGCACCATCCGGATGTAGGTGTCGTTTTTATCACAGAACCGAACATTTTAGAGACCGACATCGGTATCAAAGCGATGCTTGCCTATAAATATACCTACTTCCTGCCGAAACCGGTGAATCCTGTTCATTTGGCGGCACTGCTACAGAGAACGCTCGAAAATCAACGTCTTGCGTTTGAGAATCGGCAACTTCAATCACAAATAGACGAAAAGGAAGGCTTACGCCGCCTGACAGGTAATTCGCCCCAAATTATCAAAATTCGGGACATGATCACGCAGGTTGCACCGACAAAAGCGACTGTGATGATTCACGGTGCCCGCGGGACAGGGAAAGAATTAGTTGCCCGTGCGATCCACCACCGAAGTTTGCGCCGCGGTTCTCTCATTGCTTTTAATTGTGCGACCCTAAACGAGAACCTCGCGGAGTCTGAACTTTTCGGACATGAACGCGGTGCATTTAGTGGGGCATATTACCAACGGAAAGGCAGATTTGAACTTGCGCACGGCGGCACTCTGTTTCTTGATGAAATTTCACAGCTCAGTCTATCGAATCAAGCACGGCTTTTGCGCGTCCTTGAAGAACGCGAGTTTGAACGCGTTGGTGGCGACAAAACCATTCAGGTAGATGTCCGTGTCGTTTGTGCCACGAACCACGACTTGGAAGCCGCATCGAAAAAGCGGGAGTTCCTCCCGGATCTCTACGACCGACTCAACGTCGTGCCTATCCATCTGCCGACCCTTCAAGAACGTATTGAGGATGTCCCGTTACTCGTAAAGGATTTTCTTGACGAGTTTTGCCTACAAAATGGAAAACCCTTGATAACCATTGTACCAGAGGCGATTCGAACGTTGATGAAATACGATTGGCCGGGGAACGTGCGCGAGTTGAAAAACTGCATTGAGGGGCTTGTTGTGATGTCAACACAATCGACGCTCCAACAAATTGACTTACCTGAACGCATCCTCAAAGCAACCGGAGTTGCATTTTCAAACCTACTTTCAGTCCCCGATGTCTGGGAGGCAGTTGACCCAATCGAGGATAAACAGCATTTAAATGTGCAAGTTGGTATGTCCCTTGATGAAATTAACCGAGAAGCCCTCCGCGCGACCCTCGCATCTGTGGATAACAACAAAGCAAAAGCCGCGGAAATACTCAAAGTGAGCCGACGCACAATTCAACGGAAAGCAAAAGAATACGGTTTATCCGACGAACAAAATGGTTAAGGGTTATAAGTGGTGGGTTAAGAGATTTTCTGTAAAGTCCACAGTAAATTTCTTACCAAAAACCAATAATCAACAACGCGAATTACGGTGTGCGGATACCTGTAATCTCAAGAGATTTGAGCCAGCAGTTTCTGTTTATTCGCATAAACGTGTTTGTAGTAGTCTACGCGCTTCAGTTGCGTCGCCGCAGCCTCATCAATGACGACAACCGTTCGTGGATGCATCTGTAGCACCGATGCTGGCACCTCCGCGGTAATCGGTCCCTCCACGGCATTTGCGATGGCTTCCGCTTTTGAGGTGCCGCTTGCCAATAGCAGACACTGCTTCGCTTCCATGATTGTGCCGACTCCCATCGTAATCGCCATCTTCGGGACAGCATCAATCGTGCCACCGAAATGGGGCGCGTTCGCCTCAAGCGTGCTCTGCGTCAGCGTTTTAATGCGAGTCCGGGAACCGAGCGAAGAGCTCGGTTCATTAAAACCGATGTGTCCGTCTTTTCCGATGCCGAGTACTTGGATGTCAATACCGCCAACATTCACAATCGCCGCTTCATACCTCTCACAGAATGCCTCATGTCCGACCACTGTACTCTGTGGAATATGGCAATTTTCTGCTGGAATGTTGACAGCATTAAAAAAGTGGGTTGCCATAAAGGTATGGTAACTATATGGGTGATTGGGCGGAATCCCGACGTATTCATCAAGGTTAAAAGTCGTCACCTCTGAGAAATCAAGTCCGTCGGTTTCATGCATCCGTACTAAGGCTTTATAAAGCCCGATCGGTGTACTGCCGGTAGCGAGTCCCAAGACGAGATTCGGCTTTTTTAGGAGCGCATCTCGGATGATTTCAGCAGCAACCTCGGCAAGCTGCGTATAAGTCGGTTGAATAATAACTTCCATGTATTCTGTTGTTACACAGTTCCAGCGATAATTCTACTCATGTCATCGCTGATGCTATGCACTCTGCCTTCCGGGTTGTCTCCATCAACGGGCAGTTCCGCTGTTATGTAGTCGTCATATCCGATATCTTCAAACGCTGCCATGACGGCGTTCCAATTAATGGTGCAGTCTTCAATGAGATAGGTGAACCGACTCTCGTTTGCGTTGAACCCTTTGACGTGCACTTTAGAAATACGATGCCCCAGAGAGCGAATCCAGTGTTGTGGGTATCCGTAGAGAACGATGTTCCCTACATCGAAATAGGCGGTCACCGTTTCACTTTCAAACTCGTCAAGATAGCGACAAAATTCTATCGGACTGAGCAGAAATTTATTCCACACGTTCTCAAGCGCAATTGTGATGTCCTTCGCTTTTGCCTCCGGAATCAGTTTATGAATTTCCGCTTGTGAACGTTGATACGCGTCCTCATAACTCGTCTTATCATTGACAACGGCAGGCACAAGCAGCACAGCGTCTGCACCAACAGCCGTTGCAGTTGCGATTGAATCAAGCATCCCCGCTCGCGAATCGGCGCGCACATCCGCATCTTCATCAGAAAGCGGAGATCCCCAGTGTTTGCTATTCATCACGCTGAAGACTTCTAACCCATGCTGTGTGGCGATTTCTTTGGTCTGATGTCGATCATCACCATTTCCGAGAGTGTTGATTTCAACACCCTCAAATCCTGCTTCTTTCGCAAGTTTAAACCGTGCTTCGGTCGAACCGCCCGGTAAGGATCCGATACATATTCCTTTTTTCATTTTTTCTCCTTTTGAATCTTTGCGCGTAGTTTGCTGTATGCCTCCACATTCGGTGCTAACGAAATGGCTTGATTAATAGCGTCCAAAGCCTGCATATATTGTGCATTGCGATAGTAAGTGTACGCAAGCGTATCGTAATATTTCGCTGTCGGTGCCAAAGCAACTGCTTGCTGTGCCAAATAGATCGCTTGTTGCATCTCTTGACCGAGTCCCGCATAGAGACGTGCGAGGTTGTTATATGCCTCTGCTGCGGTCTTATCAACAGCAATCGCGCGCTTGAACGCTGCAATTGCTGGTTCAAATTGGTGTTGATTGATATAGATAACACCCAATTTTATCTGGACGTGTGCGTTATCCGGGGCGACCTCTGCGGCTTTCTGATACACCCGGACCGCCTTTTCAAGGGCACGTTGTTCGATAAAGACCTCGCCGAGGTGAAGGTATGCTGGCAGATAAGACGGATGCACCTGCGTGGCGACTTCATAAATCTGTGCTGCTTCTGTTAAGTTGTCATAAGCCTCATGGAGTTCGCCGAGTTTGATGTATAACACCGGCAGGTTCGGATTGTTGTAGATGCCTTCTCGGAATCGGTGCATCTGATCTTCGTAGGTTTTTAAGCGTTGGAACTGTGCCATAGCCGCTGCGGCTTGTGCTTTGTCTCCAAGTTTCTGGTACGTCAGGGCGCGCCTATAATGCGTCTGTGATGCATATCGGTTCCGCACAAGCGCGGCATCGTAATATTCTATAGCCTGCTGGAGGCGATTCTGCATCTCCGCGACTCTCCCCAATCCGTAATAGGATTCCGTATGATTCGGGTTCAAGCGGATACCCGCTCCGTAAGCCTTTTCAGCAGCATTAAATCTACGTTGGAGGAGATAGACATCGCCAAGGTGGGTATGTGATTGCCCAGCTGCAGGCAACAGAATGAGTGATTGTTTGAGGTGGTTTTCGGCAAGAGACAATTTGCCTTGCAATTTATAAACAATCCCTAATTGGAGGTGCGTGTTCGCATGCACCTCTTGTGGTGCTTTTAATGCCAATGCCTCCTGGTATGCGGATGCAGCCGGACTCAGGTCATTGAGTTCTTGATGGACGAAACCTATATAGTATTGTGCAAGGCTGCGAATGTCCGCTGAAGTCCCAAATTCTTGTTCAATAGATAGGAATTCGGCGAGTGCTAAGTCATACTGCTCCGCTTCAAGATAACGGACACCACGTTCAAACCGGTCGTTAACGCCTTGTTCAGCATCACACCACGCGGCTGTCAGTGAAAGCGAGATAAGCAGGACGAAAAAGAAGATAAGGCTTTTCTCTATGGGGGGTAGAAAACAGTGACGCGTAGACATGCACAGATAAAAATGTAAATAGGGACAGCATGAGAGCTGTCCCTATACTTCAGGGTATGGAATTAATCACGACGTATCTTCATTTGTCCCCACGTCGTCGTGAGTTTGTCCTCCGGTTCAACCGGGAGGAGTTTACCGTCCATAACATCTGCAACCTCATCGGCATCAAGTGCCCTATCGTAGACATAGAGGTCGTCGAGGTAGAACTTCGCAGCTTGATAACCCGTTTGACCGATGTAGAGTTTCTCGGCACCTTGTGCATGATCTTTCGGGACACCCGGTTCCGCGACTTTTTTGCCGTTGATATAGAATATCAACTTGGCACCATCTTTAACACCTGCGATATGATACCATTCCCCGATTTCAAACGTATCGTCTTCTCCATCAGGTCCTACACAGTGTGTACCCTGATTACCAGGGTTAAACCGATAGTGAATGTGCAGCGGCACACGGTTACAGGTCCAGATACCGGGAGAACGGTCAGAAGCGGGTGCTTTTTTGGCAATGATTTGATCCCAGCCCCCAGAGTTCGCCTTCGTGAAGTTGACCCAGAAGAGAAAGGAATTATCCTGATAATCTTCCAATTCTTTGAAGGAATCAACGGTCACACTGTCAGTGCCTGCCTCGAATAATATCGATCCTTTACCGTGGACGACTTCATCAGTGGCAATCTTCGCGCCCTTAACTAAGTCACCATCATTACCGCCACCGGTTTCATCTTCGATCGTTCCGCCTTTTGCTTCATCGAAACTGAAGTAAAGGATTAAACCGTCGTCTCTGACAGTAGCGGCGTGTGTAGTGAGTGCGCTGCCTACCGTTAGGAGTGCAACGACGAGTACATACATACCTAAACGCATGAGTAAACCTCCTCATGTCTTAAAAAAAATTAACCTGCTATGCGAACACCTTGTATTAGAATGGCTTTTGACCGTTTCTTAGATAGAAAGGCTCGCGTTTTAATTCACAAAGGTATTTTAATAGAAACGCTGAAATCTGTCAAGAAAAATCTGCATCTGGAACTTTCTGACGCCGTCATAAAAGGATAGATAGGACTGATTTAGGTGATATTCATTCACGCTTGGCGAAAAAAATGAAACTTTGACGGGTAGGTAAGCGCGGATAGGAAAATAAATATGGGACGGTATAAGAACCGTCCCACATTTAGGCGTGTGAAATTAATCACGATCTGTCTTCAGTTGTCCCCACGTTGTGGTGAGTTTGTTTTTCGGTTCCACAGGGGTGAGGTTACCCTCCATAATATTTGAGACCTCAGCGGCACTGACGGCTCTATCGTAGATAAAGAGCTCGTCCATGTAGAACTTCGCGGAGTTATAACCCGTTTGACCGATATACAACTTCTCTGTCCCTTGTGCATGGGCTGCTGGAACAGTCTGTTCATCAACGACTTCACCATCAATATAGAATTTGAATTGGTCGCCTTCTTTAACACCTGCGATGTGGTGCCAGTCCCCGATTCCAAATTCATCACCTTCTCCATCAGGGCCGACGCAAAGGCTTCCAGCATTCCCGGGATTGAACCGGTAGTGGATATGCAAAGTTACGCGGTTACAGGTCCAGATACCGGGAGAACGGTCAGAACCGGGTGCTTTTTTGGCAATGATTTGATCCCAGCCCCCGGAGTTCGCCACGATAAAATTAAGCCAGAAAAGATAGGAGTTGTCCGTATATTCTTCTAATTCTTTGAAAGAATCGACTGTCACACCGTCCGCGTTAGCATCGCATAACAACGATCCTTTACCGTGGACAACTTCATCGGTGGCAATTTCCGCACCGTTAATGATGCCGTCATTGCCGCCACCGGTTTCATCTACAACGAATCCGTCTTCTTCCGCATCAAAACTGAAGTAAAGGATTAAACCCTCGTCTTGAACTACGGCGTGCGTAGTCATCGCACTGCCTGCAATCAACAGCGCAACAGCGAGTAAATACATGATTAAACGCATGAGCAAACCTCTTTATGTCTTAAACAGATTAAATTTTATGTGAGCCAATTAATTAAAAGGGTTCAACTGCCCCTTTAATAGGAGACTCACGTTTTTACTCAAAAAAATATTCTAAAAG
>VXZK01000214.1 GCA_009845545.1 Candidatus Poribacteria bacterium | reverse complement strand
GCCCTGTGAGTCAAGATTTTAACGCTTGACAAAAATCAGAGAACACTTATAATAAAGCCAGACTTCGCAATTGGACCAAACCCCAAGGAGGTTATCCCTGTGTCCTTAAAACAACGCATTCATAATAAAGAACCGATTAAGATCGCTGGCGGTGCGCCTTTCGGCTGCACTCGCGACGAGATGGAAGCCGTCCTGAGCCAAGGCGACTACGATTTAATCGGGACCGACCATCAGCACGCAGCCGCAAACGAAGACAAGCTCGTTGAATACTGCAAGATGGCAAACGAATTCGGTATCGGTGTACAACTCCGTATCAAACACACCCGAAACGCTTACTTGATAGGCAACCTGTTAGATTTAGGTCCGCTTGCTATTGTCGTGCCACAGGTTGAGAGGATCGAAACAGTGGATGAAGCGATTGACGCATTCTATTATCCACAGAAGGGAAAACGGAGTTGGGGACCCAGTAGCGGGTACGGCATCGATCGCGGCATGGATCGCCTCGAATATGCCGAGTGGTGGAACAACACCGGTATCCTTATCATACAGATTGAATCCGTTGATGCCGTGATTAACGTCCAAAAATTGGCAAAACCGGGTGTGGATATGGTAACTTTCGGCGAAAACGACCTCAATTTCAGCATAGAGTCGTATCCGAGTGCGCCGTTCAAGAACCTCCAAGAGTGTATTGCCCATGTAGAAGCACAGTTGGCAGATACACACGTCAAAGTAGGTGCTGGACGCTCGCCATCGGGTTCACTGTAGGAACGATTTCTGGAGAGCAGCAATCTTAAGCGAAGAATATCTCTCACAAACTTGCTGTGATTAGAATATCAGTAGGAGTATTAAAATGTCAAAACGGATCAAAATCGGAATTATCGGGTGCGGCATGATATCCGGTTCACACGTCAACGGCTACCTCGCGCATCCGCAGCACGCCGAAATCGTCGCTGTCTGTGATACAGTAGAAGCGAACGTCCAGCGGCGACACGCGGAAGTCTTATCGGGCGCAGCGTCACGCGCAGAGTCCGCAAAAGCCGACGCAGAAAAGGCGGAAACTACAGAAGCACGCGAACAACTGAAAGCCAATGCCGCGCTCTGGGCGGAATATGCTGACAACGGTGTCAAAATCTTCAGCGACTACAATGAGATGATCAAGGCATGCGATTTAGATGCCGTCAGTCTTGCGACACCGCCGTTTGTCCATGAAGGCCCCACCGTTGCCGCTGCGCAGGCTGGAAAACATGTCTTCTGTGAAAAACCGATGGCACGGACAGCGACGGAAGCGAGAAATATGCGGGATGCTTGCGACGATGCAGGCGTTAAACTCGCATACCAGAGCGGTGGCACATGCCTTGACCCAACGAGTTACGCCATCCGAGACTACGTCACCTCAGGAAAACTCGGCGATGTCTATTACGGTAGACTTACCAGTTACCGCGTCCGTGGCAGACCTAATGTCGATATGTTCGGATTCGGCAGATGGTTCCTTAATTCCGCCTATAGCGGTGGTGGAACGGTATACGACACAGGGGTCTACGATATAAATCGTTCTATCTATCTACTCGGTTCTCCACAACCCGCGACCATCAGCGGTATCGCCTACCGCGGTATGTTCCCTGAATACACAGGTGAAGAGGTTAACGACGTTGAGGAACACATCTCTATCTTTGTCCGGTTCACCAATGGTATGTCCTTTACCTATGAACACGGTTGGGCAAGCAATATGGCAGGGCAACCGCAAGGCATTTTCATCTTCGGTTCCAAAGGTTCGTTTAGTGGTAATAAACTCTTCCTTGAAAAAGGGAAATGGGACACCGACGATCAGGGCAACCGTAGACGTTATCAAAGCGATCTCGTCGAAACGCCGTTGGCGCTGCCCAAGAGTGTTTTCCCCGATAAATTTCGCGATTTCCTTGATGCTTGTAACGGCGACGTGCAACCCGTCAGCAATGGCGATGTCGGTTTGAAGGTTACAGAGATCATGAGTGGTTCGCTCTTGTCAGCGAAACTCGGACGCGAAATCAGCGTAGAAGAACTTTATGAGATAGAAGCCCTCCGCACCGAACCGACACCCGGTTGGCCGATTCCATAATGGCACGCTCAAGGCATTTGACAGCAGCATTTTTTTATGCTATACTTATGGAGTATATCAAGGTGCTGTTGTCCCAATAGCAAGTCACGCCGCGACGCATTAACAGATTCGATCCTGAATCATGCATCATGTATCCCACAGCAAGGAGAATACCGATGGATACCTACACAAACCGGCACAACATGCCTTACGCTCCGACAGATACGGCAGATCTCTACCCCGAAACGGACGGTGAACCTATGGCAGCGAGCGACTTCCATCTCGAAATCCTCATCTGGCTTTTGCAGACGCTGAAAGCGCATTTCGCGCGGAGACCGGATGTCTATGTCTCCGGTGATATTCTGACATACTACAAGGAGGGGGATCCGCGCGCGGTCGTGGCACCGGATGTCCTCGTCTCTTTCGGCATCAGTCAAAAGCAGCGCCACACTTACAAAGTGTGGGAGGAAGGGAAAGTCCCCGACTTTGTGATGGAGTTCTCAAGTAAAACGACCTATCAGAACGACCTCACAGACAAGATGGACCTCTACGCGACGCTCGGTATCCCGAACTACCTTCTCTATGATGCAGAGGCACTTTATCTGCCTTCTCCTCTGATGGGCTTTCAGTTAGTAGGCGGTGTCTATATCCCTATTCCACCGGGTGTTGATGGTGGCATCCGTTCAGATGTTCTCAGTTTAGATTTCCATATCCGGGAGCGGTGTTTAGGGATTTACGATCCTGTTGGGGCGCAGTGGCTCCAGACCCCTGCGGAAACGGCTGAGGCACGGGCAGCGGGGCAAGCCACACGCGCGGAAACGGCTGAGGCACGGGCAGCGGAGCAAGCCACACGCGCAGAGACCGCTGAGGCACGGGCGGAGCAAGAAGCCATCAACCGTCAGAAAGCCGAAGAAGAAGTCAAACGCCTCCGAGAACAACTCGCACGCGCACAAGCACACTCTTGACTTGCAGTTAGCATCGTCCAGTGACAAATCTTAAAACTAAATAACTCTGATATTTAATGTTGAATTGTTTTACAGATGTGGTGTAAAATGTTAATAACATAACAATTCGGTTTTGGTCCATAGTAAACCCCAAAAACATGTGGACATTTCAATGAGAAATGTATTGGCGCTTTTACACTGTCTTTCAACAGTATTTATGGTTTTGGTGCATACCTGCTTGGAAATTGATGCCGCTACACGATCCGTTTTCAAACCAGTCGTACCGGAAGACCAAACCGTATCCTGGCTAAAAAAACATAACCACGACGCTGAAGAATTAGGAAAGGGTCGCTACCGTATCTATTGGCGAGATTATTCTGGGGGCGACCTACGTGATGAAGACGGTGATCCGTATAGTATTCGCACTTTTGACTGGGGACCACGTGGCGGCAAAGCTAATGTACTTGTCGCAAGCCGTGTTGAACTTGTAAAGACCGGTAACCGCACGACTCCTGACACAGGCTTACCTGAATACCGATACACTTACAACATTACAAGCCTTGAAACCAGTCAACAGCCGGTTCACTCTCTTAAGATTCGGACGCACGACCTCCCCAAAAATTGGAAACGGGATATTTCAAATCCACCAGGATGGAAAAACTATGGACAACCAGCACCACACGCGGGGTCCAACAACGGTGTTTCTTGGATCCCTAAGTCCGGAACACCTTACATTTCTCCAGGAACCTCCGAGAGGGGTTTTGTGTTCCAATGCCGGAGTCTCCCGGGCATCATCCGGGCAGATGTTTGGACATCCGGAGGCAGCATAAACGGGCATGAAGCAGTCACAACTCCTTATCATCATCAGTATGCGTCGCGCGGTCTCGTCGTTGGCCCTGTAGCGATTCCTGTGGAAACAAGTGTGTTGGAACTCACGCGTCGGTTAGAAAGTCTTACTTCACACAGCATTGAGCTCAGATGGTTGGATGCCAGTACCGCCGCACCGTTACAGCAGCACTTAACCGATACGATTATAGCGTTTGGAAAAAATCAACAGTCCCAAGCAAAACAGGAAATCCAAGCGTTTGTTACGACACTTGACACACTCGAGAAACAGTCTGCAGCGGGCGAACAGACAGATAAAATGACATCGCCATCGGCAGGCGTAGAAAAGCAAAACCCAGCGGAGCCGTCTATTATTGAAGAAGCATTCACGCTTTTGAAAACTAACGCTGAATATCTCTTGACACAACTTTAACCCATCTTGGCATCAGACAATGAATGGAGGATTAAATTTGAAAAGTTTTGAGTTTTATGAACCTACCACCCTCGCGGAAGCATCCCGCCTGTTTGCAGAGGAACACGCGCAGCTCCTCGCAGGTGGGACGGATATTATTATCGGTATGAAGGCATACACCGAAACGCCAGAGACCGTGATTAGCCTACAGAAGATTCCCGGATTGGCGGGTATTACGACTGATGGCGACAGTATCAGCATCGGTGCGATGACGAAGGTGCGAGAAGTTGAGTTGTCTGGAGATATCCAGCAACACCACACCGCGTTGGCGGAAGGGGCATCGGAAATTGGCTCTATCCAAATCCGAAATCTCGCAACTATTGGTGGTAATATTGCACATGCTTCGCCAGCAGCGGATACGGTTGCAGGGTTGCTGGTCGCCGATGCACAGGTTGACATCGCAAGTGCCGATGGTGAACGGAGTGTGCCAATTGATGAACTCTTCACGGGCCCCGGGCAGACGGTTTTAACACCCGGCGAGATTATCACGCGCTTTCGGCTCCCGAAACCAGCGTCTGGTTCCCATTACATCAAGCACAAGATCCGTGAAGTCATGGATTTAGCGTTTATTGGTGTCGCTGCTGCTGTCAATCTTGACAACGGAACAATCACGGATGCCCGGATCGGACTCGCCGCAGTTGCCCCGACGCCGATTCGTGCAACGGCAGCGGAGGATCTCCTAAAAGGTAACGCACCGACACCAGCACTTCTCGAACAAGCCGGTGAAACAGCGGCAGCCGGATGCAGCCCGATATCCGATTTACGATGCTCCGCTGAACATCGTAGAGAAATGGTTGATGTCCTAACAAGAAGAACCCTCCAATACGCTTTGGAGAGAGCACGCGCGTAAAAAGCATTCATATCTAACGCGAGAAACGACTTTTATACCTCGCACGGTCAAATTAAGGAGAAAAAATATGGCGAAACTCCCGGTCAGTCTAACGATCAACGGTGATGAACACGATCTACTCATTGAACCCCGCAAAACCTTGCTGGCTGTCCTTCGCGACACGGTCGGTTTGACTGGAACGAAAGAGGGATGCAGCACAGGGGACTGTGGCGCATGCACCGTCATTGTGGATGGCAAAGCCGTCACATCCTGTATGGTACTCGCTGTTACAGCCTCTGGAAAAGAGATTACCACTATCGAAGGTTTAGCCAGTGATGGCGAACTCCATCCGGTCCAGCAAGCGTTTATTAACACAGGCGGTTATCAGTGTGGTTTCTGTACCCCCGGTTTTATTATGGCATCAAAGGCACTCATAGACGAGAATCCGGACAGGACCGAAGAAGAATTCAGACACGCGCTCGGCGGAAATATCTGTCGTTGCACGGGATACACAAAGATTCTTGAAGCGGTTCTGAAAGCGGCGGAAGAAATCCGCACAACCGCATAAAGAACACCAGAAAAATAGTTTCAGTTGTCAGTTAAAGAAGGTTTTGACTTATCCAAGCCCTCTCATAACTGATGACTCAAAGGAGAAAACATGGCAAAGACGCATCGTGGAATAGGCATAAGACACCTCTATATCGATCCAAATGGAACCGTCCACCAAGGTGAATATAATAATGGTCGTGGCACTTGTCCCGTTTGTGAACGCACGGGTGTGAAAGTGCTCTACGAACGAGAAGTTGGCGAGAATACCGTAAAAGTCTGTAAAAGATGTAACACGGCTATCGAACGCGGTAAACTCCACAATCTCGTCGCAAGCGCATAATAGTTTTGGGGTCTCGGTTTTCAGTTAAGAGATGGATTTGTCCAAGCCGCCTATGCTTAAGGATACGCCAAGGGCGGGTGATTTGTTACAAAACCCTCTTAACCGACAACTGACAACCAATAACTGATAACTGAAAAGAAAGGAGCATTAGATGTCAGAATATACTGTTGTCGGTCAAACAGTGGCACGCGTTGATGCTGTCGAGAAAGTGACGGGCGCTGCCCAATACGGTGCAGATATCCATCCGCCCGGCATGCTCTACGGTAAGATTGTCCGTAGCAAACATGCGCATGCCAATATACGCAGCATTGACACCAGCGAAGCCGAAAAACTGCCCGGAGTCAGGGCAATTATCACCCAAGATGATGTCCCCAGTGGTCGTAGAGTCTTCGCAACCGATAAAGTGCTTTACTTAGGTGAACCGCTCGCTGCCGTCGCCGCAACCGATCCGGATATCGCTGAAGAAGCCGCTGAACGCATTAAGATTGATTACGAAGTACTACCGGTTGTGCAGGACGTTATAGAAGCTATCAAGCCCTCCGCACCCCGATTGCACGGCGATGACACAAAAGATGGACCCAATCGGCGAGAAATCAGTGGACAAATCCGAACACTGTCTCGTGATAAAGAGAACGACCATAGCGACGAAATTAGCAAACTTGAAGCAGAATTAGAGGCATATCCAGACGAAGTTTACTACAATATCTCTGCTGAAAGCCATACCGAAGCGGGTGATGTTGAAAAGGGATTCGCAGCATCTGATGTCGTTGTTGAGGATACCTATGTGATCCCGCGAGTCCATCAGACTTACATGGAACCGCACGTCTCTGTTGCCAGTGCGGATTCATCTGGCAAGGTTACCGTCTGGGCATCTACACAGGGTCCGTTTGCCATCCGATCCGGTATCGCTGGCACACTCGGTATCCCGTTGACGCAAATCAATGTCATCGGAACGACGATGGGTGGCGGATTTGGCGGACGTTTCGGTGTTATCATCACGCACGTCCCCGCCGTACTACTCTCACAGAAAACAGGTCGTCCGGTACGCGTGCAGATGACGCGTGAGGAGGAATTCACTGACGGTAGACCGGCACCTGGATGCGTTATCAAACTGAAAACAGGTGCTACGAACGATGGGCAGATCCTTGCCCGAGAGGCACTCGCTTTCTGGGATTCTGGATCCGTCTCTGGTGCCTCTATCGGAAGCACAATTCGGGTCCGCGGTGTCTACAAGATTCCGAATCTCAAGGTAGACGCTTATGGTGTTCATACCAACAAATCCGGCACAGCTGCCTATAGGGCACCAGGGGCACCGCAAGCCATCTTCGCAGGCGAATCTCAACTTGATGAGATAGCCGAACGTATCGGTATGGATCCCGTTAAATTCCGTCTTATGAACATGCGCGAGGAAGGCGACGCGGTCCCAGCAGGTGGAAGCGAACCTAAAGTCGGTTATAAAGAGACCTTGGAGGCTGTCGCTGATGCTGCCGGGTGGTGGAATCGCGAAGCCGATGAAAATCAAGGGTGGGGTGTCGCTGTCGGCGATTGGACAAACGGTTGCGGTCCCGGTGGGGTCTACGTTTCTGTCCACGAGGACGGGAGTGTCCGTATCTTCCACGGCTCTATGGATATCACTGGAACGGATACGGCGATTTCCCAGATCATCGCTGAAATTTTGACGGTGCCTTATGAAAGCGTTACAATTCGGCGCGGCGATACGGATTCCGCTCCCTATTCTACGGGGTCAGGTGGAAGCGTTGTGACGTTCACAATGGGCAACACCGCAAAATTGGCGGCTGAAGACGCACACCGACGGATTTTGGAACTTGCCTCAGAACGGCTCAATACTAATGTGGACGATCTTGAACTCAAAGATGGTGCTGTCCATATCATCAGCGCGGAACAACCGAAGTCTATCTCATTAGGCGAACTTGCTGCGTATAGCCTCTCCACGACTGGCGGTCCGATTGTCGGAAAAGGGTCCTTCGCACGGCAAGCCAGCACACCCGCACTCGCGGCACAGATTGCTAAAGTTGAAGTTGATCCGGGTACCGGTAGAACCAGAGTCCTTAAACTTGTTGCTTCGCAAGATGTCGGCTTCGCTATCAACCCGATGGCGGTTGAAGGACAGATTGAAGGCGGAACAGTGCAAGGCTACGCATGGGCGATGATGGAAGAGATGCAGTACGGCGAAGGAGGGAACATCAATCCCGGTTTCGTCGATTACCGCGTCCCGACCTCTGCAGACCTTCCAACGGTAGAGTCTGTCATTGTTGAAGTACCAGCACCGAACGGTCCCTATGGTGCCAAAGGCGTTGGCGAACCGCCTATCACGCCTACGTTGGCAACAATGGCAAACGCTGTCAAAGATGCTATCGGCATACGGATTACTGAGTTACCGATCAAACCCGAAAAGGTTGTTGATGCTTTGAAGAGCAATGGACGCTAATCTCATGTTCGTTTTGTAAAGTGACGAAAGTTAGCAGTAGCGTAACTTCTTGCGCTGCTGCTAATGTGTTTGAAATAATGCCATGATACATAACACTGATGAACAAGCGACACAGAAGAACATTAGAAGGGATCTTTGCACAACCAATCTCAGGCAACATCAAATGGAGAGATGTCCAATCTTTGTTAAAAACCTTAGGTGCTATCCTGACAGAACGTGCGGGTTCAAGGGTCTCTGTATCGCTTAATGATCACGTTATCGTGTTTCATAGACCACACCCAAGTCCAAACATGGATAAAGGGGCAGTCAGAGATCTACGGAGGTTTTTCCAAAGGGCGGGGATTACACTATGATCGCATACAAAGGTTATATCGGAGTCGTTGATTTTGATCCGGAAATAGACCTCTTTCATGGAACTGTGATTAATACACAAGATGTAATTACATTCTATGGCGCATCCGTAACCGAACTTCGGGCAGAGATGCAGAAGTCACTTGAAGTTTACTTTGAAGTCTGCGAAGAACAAGGAAAAATGCCAGATAAACCTTTCGCAGGGACACTCACGTTTGAAACAACGCCTGAACTGTACAGTCGGATTGCATTGAACGCAGCGCGTCGTCAATTAGAAATAGATGTCTACCTTCAAGAAGTCTTAGAGAAGGTTGTTTCGGCAGATTAGTACAATCCTCTACGCGCCTGATACTTTTGGAAACTAAAAACTTATGTTTGGTGAAATTAGAAACGAACACAGTGAACACCTTGATTATACCTTTCACGAAGGCGAAGGCAACAGAATTGTAGTGATCGGACACGGCGTTACGGGCAACAAAGACAGACCCGCACTCGTCGCTTTAGCAGAAGGACTCGCTGAAGCCGGTATTTCTGCCTTGCGCTTCTCCTTCTCCGGCAATGGCGAATCGGAAGGCGCGTTTACAGATTCCACTATCACGAAAGAGGTTGCCGATCTCGGTAAGGTTATTGACACCCTCAGCGAATATAAAGTCTGCTATGTCGGACATAGTATGGGGGGTGCAGTCGGTGTGCTGCGTGCCGCCACGGATGAACGCATTGAAGCACTTGTTTCGCTTGCCGGGATGGTACACACAAAAGCGTTTGCGGAACGTGAATTTAGCGATGCTACACCCGACGAAGGCTTCATGTGGGACGAACCCGATTGCCCGCTCTCGCAGGCATATATGGATGATATGGCAACGATTGACAGCGTCGCAAAACAAGCGAGTAAATTTGCCGTGCCGTGGCTACTCGTTCACGGTACAGAAGACGATATTGTGCCACCTGGAGATAGCCACGACATCCTTCAGTTCGCAAACGAAGACACAGAACTCCTTGAGCTTCCGGGTGTAGACCATGTCTTTTCTGACGACGGCACCCCTGTTATGGTCGAAAAAGTCGTCGCGTGGATCGACCAAAACTTATAACCGTGATTCGCGATAAGGATAGGTGTAATGGCATATATTGATAAGGTCAAGGAAGAAATTGGATGGTTGAAGGTAATATTTGCTATTTCAATAGCAACTGATATTTCTCTGATTGCTTGGCTGGTTGAAAATTTCAAAAAAGAGGACCCTTTTCTTTTACTCATAGCAAGGCTCGGGGCTCTTCTGCTTATGTTTGTAATTATTTGGATTAATAGCGTCACCTATCGAAAAATTAATAAATTGGAGGAATTATAATGGATTGGAGAGAAATACTCGTTGCTGGTGTGCTTATAGCATTTTTTGTTACACTGGGTATAGTCGTAGGCACCGCTATAAAACATGCCAATAAAAGTTAAATAAAAAATGAGTCAAGCACACTTAGCGTATGAAAGCAGAGTGAATTTAGGGAGTTATTACACACCGCCTGAAATTGTAGACACAGCGTGGGGGATGATCGCGCCTTATGTCCGTTCACAGACAACTGTCATTGATAGTGCGTGTGGATACGGGGATTTTCTGAAAGATTGTGGGCAGTCTATCACGATCGGATGTGATATAGACGAAACCGCAGTCGATGTTGCTAAAGAGAATAATGATAAAGTTCAGTTCTTTCAAAGGAACGCTTTATGCAATGTATCAAGAGAAAAATTCGGTATTCCTAAGCAGTCCCATTTGATAGTCGTTGGAAACCCACCCTATAACGATAAAACATCTCTGATTCGCCAAAGCATCAAAAGTGTCGATTTTGAAATTGATGACGACCTCGCGTGTCGGGACTTAGGCATATCGTTCCTCCGTTCCTACAATAAACTTGAAGCAGACCTTATTTGTGTTTTACATCCGTTATCCTATTTGATTAAGCCGACCAATTTTAGACTCCTAAAAGCGTTCACTGCAAATTACAGATTAATAGACGGTCTACTCATCAGCAGTTCGGAATTTCCTGAATCCGCGAAACACACCTCTTTCCCAATTGTCCTCGCACTTTACGAGAGAGACACACAAGGAATGGCGTACAGTTTTATCCGTTCTTTTCGTTTTCGTCCAGCAGGTAAAAGCGGTTTTTGCCTTGATGACTTTGATTACATTACTGGTTACGTTGATAAATATCCGAAGAAGAAGAACCGACCTACATACCATGATTCTCTATTTTTTTGGACAATGCGAGACATCAACGCCCTAAAAAGAAACCGCACTTTTGTTGAAAACTACAGCGCGAATACAATCGTCATTGACAAGCAAAAGTTAGATTATTATGCTTATGTAGATGTGTTCAAAAGAAACTTGCATAGACTTCCCTTCTATTTCGGGAATTGCGATGTGCTTATAGATGATAACCTGTTCAGACAATATAAATCTGCTTTCATCAGCGATACTGTTAGCCATCACCCTTTCCTAAAAAAACATTTTCAGATACATCCGATAGAGAAGCAACAAGCATCGTCTGGATTAGATACGTATTTCAAGTTGTTGTTTGGTGAACATCATATTTAGCGATCTATGGGTCGCAATTTTGGAGAATTAAAACTATGTCAACACCGCGTCTTTCAGTCTCAACGTGGAGTTTGCATCGACAACTCGGGAAACCCGGATTCACCGGACCCGCACACGGCATGCAGATTCCGACCGAAACCCACAACAAGGGTCCTGTTTCACTTCTTGAATTACCCGCACGCGTCGCCGAATTCGGCATTCGGACTTTGGAGATTTGCCATTTCCATCTGCCCTCTGTTGAGCAGTCTTATCTCGCCGAACTCCGCGCCGCACTCACAGATGCCGATGTCGAACTCTTTTCCTTGCTGATTGACGATGGCGACATTACGCACCCGTCCGAAGCCGCGCGCGACATCGCTTGGATAGAAAAGTGGATTGACATTGCTGGTGAACTCGGTGCGAAGTGCGCACGCGTCATTGGTGGTAAAGCAGATCCGTCTGCGGAGACCGTGGCACAGAGCCGAGATGTCCTTGCCCAACTCACCGAACGCGCGAATACCGCAGGCATCCGTTTAATGAGCGAAAACTGGTTCTCCATCTTCTCTACACCTGAAAATGTCATCACCATCTTAGACGGATTAGACGGTAAGGTAGGACTCTGTCTCGACTTCGGTAACTGGCGTGGCGATACAAAATACGAGGACCTCACCGCGATCGCTTCACGGGCAGAATCGTGTCATACCAAAGCACATTTCGCCGCACCGCGCGAGATGGACAAAGCAGACTATGTGCAATGCCTTGAGCTCACCCAAAAAGCAGGTTTCGCCGGACCGCATACGCTCATCTACGACGGCCCCGGCGATGACGAATGGGAAGGCTTGGCACTCGAACGCGAAGTCGTAAATCCATACCTCAATTAGAAACAAAATTCTCGCGTCGGTATGATAGAAGTTATAATCCTATAACCTCGGCGAATTACTTGCTCGTAGGAAAGCACCGAGTTAGGAAATTGGAAGGTAAAGATAGGATGAATAACGAATTTATCTCAATCATGACAGAGCGCATTGTGCGTGAGTTTGATCCGCTACAGATTATCCTCTTCGGTTCACAGGCACGAGGGGACGCGGACCGAGATAGCGACATAGATCTGCTTGTGGTTTTCGCAGAACTCACAGATAAACGGAAAACTGCCATTGACATTGGGCGCGCACTATCTGATGTACCCGTAGCAAAGGACATCCTTGTATCAACACCCGAAGAGTTAGAACGTAGCCGCACGCGGATCGGATCGGTACTACGGTATGCACAACAAGAGGGTAAAATCCTTTGGAAGAACTTGAACGCAGCCGCACGTTACCGTGTACACAACAAAGAGGTCCAGACCGCTATGCAAACAGCTGATAGACTCGAAGACACCGCCCGCTGGCTCCGCTATGCCCAAGAAGACTTGATAACTGCGGAAACCTTATTAGGGCAATCACACGTACCACCTCGCCAATCCTGTTGGTTTGCCCAACAGAGTGCTGAGAAGGCGTTAAAAGCAGCATTAATTTTTTTACAGATCGATTTTCGAAGAACGCATGACTTGAATGTTCTACGGGATTTGTTACCTGATAGTTGGCAACTCAAAACATCGCTTCCAAATTTGCGGGACCTAAACAAATGGGCGGTTGAAGCCCGCTACCCAGAGAAGATACGAGAAGTTACCAAAGCGGCGGCGACCGAGGCTGTCGAACAAGCACAATCCGTCTGGACATCTGTATCTACTGCGCTTGCAGAACACGGTTATCATGCAGAGCAAGAATTATAAGAAATTCCGAAAAACTACAAATAGGTAAAATATGTTTTCACTCTCACAAACACAAAACAGTATAACTATCGCTTGGAATGAACAACAAGTCTTAGGATACCATTTTCCCGAAGACGGCAACCGTCCCTTCTGCCACCCGTTGAATCTACCCGGTGCACCACCGCTTACCATGAACGAGCCCGGTGATCACGTGCATCATCAAGGACTATGGGTCGCGTGGAAAAAGGTCAATGAAGTCAACTTTTGGGAGCAACCGGGACCCGGTAGCGATCCGACAGGCTTCGGCAAAATCGTCCATCAACAAATCGTTTCGCAAAATGCAGATGCCGACAGGGCGAGTCTTACAACTGAAAACGCTTGGATAGATTGGCAAGGCACAACGCATCTCACAGAACAGCGTGAGATAACCGTCCATCCACCGACAGCAGACGCAATGCAGATTTCTGTGTCGCTGACGCTTCAGCCGAACGAGTGTGAAGTCGTTTTAGATTTGCGGCGCGGTGAACCGGGTGCAGACGGCAGATTTTACAGCGGTATGGCAATCCGATTCGACAATAGCATCACACCGGGCAATTTATTAGATGCCGATGGACGCACCGAACCGATGGACATCTTCGGTCAACAGAGCCGTTGGTGCAGTTTCACGACACAACACCCGACTGACAACGAAACCTACGGTGTCGCGATCGTTGACCATCCCGATAACCCGCGCTATCCGACAACGTGGTGGGTCCGCAACCGTGAGAACTACTGCTTAATCCACCCCTCACCCGTCTACGACGAACCGCTCCACCTCGCGCCGGACGAAACTTTGAACTTGCAGTATCGTGTCGTTCTTTATCGCGGTCAGCCGGACGCGGCGTTGTTTGCGTAAATTGTTTGATTCGCAAATAATTCTGTTCAGAAGTTATGGCAAATAGCGAAAACACCATTACCAGCGCGTTTGTTAATGTTCTGCGCCCGATGCGCGATGCATGGAACATCAACGAACAAATTACCAGACCCTTCCTCAACGCGACACAAAAACCGGATGTGATTGTCACTGAAAAAGGACGAAACCCCGTTGTCATTGAGGTGAAGGTTGATGGTGACACGCCGAACTTTACAGGTAAAGGACAGGCAGAAGCACATTTCGGAATGCTGCTTGATCCGAGCGTCTTTGCCGGTCTCACCTACAATATCATCGAAAATGTTCTACGTGTCCGCATGCCTGCCCGATTTAGAACGATGCCACAAGATAAGATTGAACCAGAAATGCGGCATGCGGAGGACCTCGCCTATATACTTCTCAATAAATCTGAATCAGAAAGTGAACTGGATCCCGTTCTGTTCATCACCGAATCAGCACCTGATAACGAGACAGCACCTGAATCTTTTCCACAAAGCGGTTGGTTAAATGGTAGTGTCGCCGACATCGCAACTGCGATTCGCGTCAGAGCAACCCCTATTTCAAAAATAGATGCCGCCGCAGATTTATTGGAAAAACGGATAGAAACCGCTGCGCAGCAGCTTGAAGCAGCGATTCAAGAACGTCCCAGTATCGGAGCAGAAATCGAGGCGATTCTGTTCCAAAAGGCTGGTGAGCAGACCTCGCGCATGGCGATGCTCATTGTCACCAATGCATTTGTGTTTCAAAGTGTCCTCGCCGGTAAACCTGAGATGGAAAGGGTAATGTCCCTTAAACGGATGCTGTCTGACAATGCAAAACGGCTCCGCTACGCGCAGGTCATTGCAGGGTGGAACATCATTCTCAAGGTTAACTACCGTCCAATCTTTCATGTTGCCAAACGGATCGTAGAGGCAGTCGCAACCGACGATGCACTCGTTGATATGATACTGACAACCCTCTGCGATACGGCGAAGGCGTTAGTCGATCAAAGACTCACACAGATACATGAACTCGCTGGCACTGTTTTTCAACGGCTTATCGTCGACCGAAAATATGTCAAGGCGAACTACACGCGTCTTGAATCCGTTGCCTTGCTATCCGCGTTAGTCCTCCCCAAAACGCAGGAGAACGTGAGCGAATTGAAGGTGGCGGATTTCGCATGTGGAACAGGTTCGCTTCTCAACGGCGCATACCAACGTATCCTCGAACTGCACGAACACGCTGGTGATAAAGGCAGCCACATTCATACTCAGATGATAGAGAAAAATCTTGTCGGATGCGACGTTATGCCAAACGCCAGCCATCTCACCGCCTCCCTCCTGACAAGCATCTACCCAGACTTGAAAATCGGGAACACCCGAATCCATACAATGCCCTACGGCAGTCAAGAAGATCGCAGTTATGCCCTCGGTGCGCTTGATCTGTATGATATTCCCGAAACATTACCGCTCCCAATGATGGGCACAGCAGCTCAACAGATCGGTGGAGAAGACGACACGACAGTGATGACCCAACAGGAATTCCGCTATGGAGAATTTGATATTGTCGTCCTAAATCCACCGTTTACCAGACCAGATTCAGATGCTAACAGCAGTGTGCCAAAAGCAGTGTTCAAAGGAAGTGACAGGGATAAAGAGGAAGCACAGAAGATGCGACGTGCCCGTAGACAAAAAGATTGGCGAGTCGGCGATGGTAATGCTGGGCTTCCCTCCGATTTTGTTGACCTTTCAGATAAAATGCTGAAGGAAAATGGAAAAAGCAGAATGGGATTTATTTTGCCCGTTACTTGCCTTATGTCTCCACACTGGCAAAAGGTGCGGGATATGTGGGCGACTGAATATCACGATGTGGTTGTGATTACCATCGCAGATGCCAAGGGTGAAAGCTGCGCCTTCTCAGCAGATACGAGTATGGCAGAATGCATGGTTGTAGCGACTAAAGGAAAGAAAACCAATAATACCGGTCGAGGCAGGTTTATATCTTTAAACCACCGCCCCAAAAGTGTGTTAGAAGCACTTGAGATAGTCAATACGACCTATAGGTTTGATAGCGTCCGGCGATTAGAGGATGAACCGAGTGGTGGTAATCCGCTCAAAGTTGGCGATGAGATTCTTGGACATGCACTTAACTGCCCACTACAGATAGACAGCGCGTGGGAAGCGGTTCGCATAAAGGAGATGGCGTTAATCCAATCCGCGTACCGTTTAGCAAAGGGTGAGATGTGGTTGCCAACCCAGGCAACGCCTTTGGAAATTCCCATCTGCTTGGTCAGTAACATTGCAGAGGTTGGCGCGCATCATCGTGATATTCGTGAGAAGGGAGAGCGCGGTGCCTTTGACCTCGAAAAAGGTTACACGCAAACCGACTTGTACCCTGCCTTGTGGCACCTTAATGCACCAACACAACGCGCAATGGTTGTTGAACCCGATTGTCATCTTATCCCCCGCCCCAATCGCCACGATAAAGCACAAGCCATCCTCGCCCGTAATGGACGTGTCCACTTTAATGTAGACATAGGTTTTAGTGCTAACTCTCTTGGTGTTCTCTTCACAGAAAAACCGGCAATTGGAGGTTCTTCACTACCAAATGTTATCTTAAAAAAAACTATTTACGACTATGTTTGGACGCTCTGGTGTAATTCAACTTTAGGACTTCTACTGCATTGGGCACATAGTAGTAAACAACAACCCGGGAGAGGCAGAGGTTCCAGAACCGCTTTACTCCAAATGCCTACACTGGATGTGCGCTGTCTGTCAGATGAAGCGTTGTCAAATGCCGAGCGTATCTTCCACGCTTTGAAACATAAAAAAGATAAACGGATGTTACCCTTTAACGAGGCGGCAGATGATTCGGTGCGTCACGAACTCGACAGCCGTCTACTGAACGAGGTGTTAGGCATTACGAGTGAAGATGCCCACAACGCTGTCCATCGCCTCCGCGAATTGTTATCTGCCGAACCGAGCATCCACGGCGGAAAGAAATCCCGATGCGACCTTGAAAAGGAATGGGAAAAATTACAAAATTCACTATAAGCGCAATAT
>VXZK01000190.1 GCA_009845545.1 Candidatus Poribacteria bacterium | reverse complement strand
TTTATTTTTTGTCAAGTTTTAAACTTTTTGCAAGTCCAAAACGACTAATTCCGTTGAGTTTTTCCAGAAACACCTCGTCCATATAGGTTTTTGCACCCTGTTCATCTTTCAGGTCATAGATGAACAGAAAATTCGCTAAAGTGCCATCCCCAAAACTGGCAGAGACGGTCCATCGGTCCGCCAGAGATTCATAAAAATCCGTCACTTGTTCAAGGAGTCGGTCTCGCTTTTCTTGTTTATCTCGAATGCGTTTTGGCGTAAAATCTAACCAAGATGTGCTCATCGCAGTTTGCAATTTTGAACTCCCTTGAAAGGCAGCATTCATAGCAGCACGGTTTGGAAGTTCACCGAGGTGTGTTAATGCGTCAGATGCCTCTTCGACAGCATTCACGAATTCACTATCCTTTTGAAATTCGAGAAATGGCGTGATTTGCACATCGGTTCCCGCTATTTGTAACCTTGTACTGAAAGACACCAGCTGCTTGATGAACGCTATCTGTTCTTCCGATATATTTTTCAGGGAGGGTGTTATTGCCAAGGATACAGGAGAATTGTCAAGGTTCTCTATCATTGATTTCCATTCTTCTTCAAGTGAACCATCGAGCGAAGCGATAACGCCTTCGATGTCAAAGCAGACACCTAACTGATCCGTACCTTCAAACGTATCAGTTAGGAAAGATTGATAGGCTGGGTTCTCTGTGATAGCTTGTATGGTGCCATTGCGGGTATCAATAACATTTTCACAGTCCGTGCGCTGCTGTGAGAAAACGAGAATGTCGTCTAAGATAGCAAAACTGTTGCCATCGCCATTTTCGCTCCAATAGGCAGCGTTTTTATAGGTTGTTGGTGTGCTTCCGCCGGTTTTTGTTTCAATCACCTGCTTAACTGTTTCGGTGTCCTTTAAATGGATAACTGCGGAAAGTTGCAGAGGTTTCAAACCGGTAAAGAAGATTGCGAAATCTCGGTCCAAATCCAATCCGATGGCTTCAAAGTCGGCTAAACTCTCAAAATTCGCCCCAAGGGCACTCGCTAACATTCGGGCGAGAATTTCGGGTGATCCTGATTGCGGTGACAGGTCTGTGAACAGTGTGTTAATTTTATTATCCAGTTCAATCGCGTTGGGGCAATAGATAATGCCCAAGGTTTTTTCTGGAATTAGATGTAGCACACTGTCGCTCGAAAGCATAGATGAAGGCGTTTCTACTGCCTGATCGGACGCTGCGTTACCGAAGCATACTGTCAGAAATGCTAACACTATAATGAAAGATAAGGGTAAAAATTGCTTTCTCATTTTTTCTCCTCAAGATAATGCCGCGTAGCATTAACCTTTTTCGTTTTCGAGCGAAACGTGAAACATTCCGCGCAGGTTGGTAATAATGTAAAGTTTGTTGTTTGTGAAAACGAGTTCTCGGATGCCATCAGGAACTTCTGGGGAGACCTTCTTCCAGTTACCACGATTATCCAAACGATAGGCACCAGCGTTGCACACCCCGTAAACTGTCGTGTCATCAACAGCAAGACTCGCAACAATAAGACGCTCACCTTCAGTGTCCGTCAGCACACGCCAGTGTTCTCCATTTTGTGAGGTCAAGACACCTTTATCAGTCGAAACGTAAACCGCTGCGCCTACAAAAGTAATCTCTTTGAAACGTTTAAATTGAAGCGGCAGGTTTGGCGTAACGTCTTTCCAATTGGTTCCCTCATCAAATGATTGAAAGAGTTTACCGTCCCGCATACCGATGTAGAGAGTTTTCCGCGAAACAGCCAACTGAAATCCTTTGCGACTGTTGACGGGTTGCTTTCCGCTATCTGTGAGTCCTGTGCTTTGCCATTTCAATGTACCGGGTTTACATTTGAAAAGTTCTCGCCTATACTCAATATAGAACGTCTTATCACTCACTGCAAGCTCGCCGAGTGTCACCTCATCTGCTAATAGATCCTTTGAGTGAAGTTCATCATCATATTCAAAGGAGGGGAGTCCCTGAACGGGGCTGAGTGTGTTGCTATCAGCAGACAACTGGAAAATGCGCAACTTGCTTTTTCTGGTTGTAGGGGAACCGAAAATGCCTCTCTTGCTTTTTTCAAGGAAAATCCCGTAAGGGACATCGTCAGCGACAACTAATCTCTGATTAGGAAAATCAGGATCGCGAGGCGAATTCCAACCGGTTCTGAAGTTAACAGAAGTCCATGTCTCACCGCGGTCAATTGATTTAACAATCTTTCTATCGTTGTGGACGTAGAGCGCGTTTTTGAACGCGACCAAATTCCGCATTTTGGTGCCTATCATCCCCCGCATAAACGGATGCCACGATTCACCGCCATCGGTCGTCCGATAGATTTCATATTTACCTGCATAAAAGGTATGGTCGTTGATTCCTGTAGCCGGGGTGTAACTGGGGATATACGGAATTTCTCCGAGGACCGTCCATGTTTGTCCATCATCCCTTGAACGCATTCCATGGCGACCCCCCGCTACTAAAAGCGTCTCACCCGCAGCGATGAGTTTGATGTCTATCGCTTGTTGCATAGAGAAAGGGGCGTTTTGGGGTGTGATCTCAACCCATGAATTGCCCAGGTCGGTTGAACGGAAAAGCGTCCAACGGGTTTTGCCGCTTGTGATTGATGCTAAGTGCGCCTTGACTTCGGCATCATCTATCTTGAGTTCGGATGGCTTTATCTTCATCCGTGAATAATCGTGGCACGCTACCACATAGAGGTTGTTCCCAGAGGCTGCCGAAGAGTCAAAGGAGTCGAAGGTATTTGGAGGCTCTATCGGCAATTTTTCCCATCTGCCCGAATGAAGCCGGTAGAGTTCTAAGTCCGTAAGCACAAACACGGTATTGCCAATAGATGTAACCGTGGTAATTTTGGGAGCTGATGCTTCTGCGTCAAACTTAAAGCCGTCGTTGAAGGCTGTCCACTGTTTACCGGCATCCGTAGATCGAAAAACACCTTTTTTGTCAGTGATTAGGTAGAACGCTTCGTCCGTTATGATCAACCCTTTCGCTTTGCCTGCTGGACGGCTACCGAGCGCATGCCACGTCTTGCCACGATCGCTTGAAGACAGCACCTCTTTAACAGAGACAATATAAAGCCTATCACTGCGTTCTGCCATCGGCATCGGATAGAGCTGTCCATTCGTTACACTCCCATTGACGAGTGTCCACGTTTCCTTGTCTGGTGTCAGTCTATAGATACCGATCGGTGCGGCAGCGTAGACATCGCCTTTGGCACTCGCAAGGAAACCTAAGATAGAAACGCCTTCTGGACCGCTCGCTTGCATCCAATGCTGTTTTGTTGACGTGCTTTTTTCATCCGCTACCTCCGTAGATGCAGCCAGTACAAAAGGTTCTGAGGCTTGTGGTCCGATGCCACTGCGCTTATCATCGGTTTCAAAGCGTCCCGCTTGGTTTCGTAAATCCCGTTTTGCCTGTGTATCAAGCACAATCGGTGCGTCAATGATTTCAATAGTGGTTTCGGAGTGGGCGTTTACGTTGTAAGGGTTCTGAAAACGGGCAAGGTATTGGGAACCGACTCCCATCATTAGAAAGATAAATACCATGGTTGCAGCGGAGACTGCCCACGGCACTAACGGTTTGCTGCTCGTCGGTGCTACCGGTTTTATCTCTGCAGCTTGTCGCATAATGTTCTCTGTGAAGTTGGCAGGTAGTTGCACGCTGCCGAGCGTTTCGCGAATCATGTTTTCTTGCTCCTTTAAACGGTTACGTGCGCGTTGGAGACGACTCTTAACGGTATTCGGGGATACACCCAAGAATTCACCAATCGCCTTGCATGACATTTCGCCGAGATAGTGAAGGGTCATAACCGTGCGTTCACTCTCAGGTAGGTGTTCAAGGAGATTTTTGACAATTTCACGCTGATGTTCAGCCGCTTCAATTTCACGGTGCTCAGATTCATAATTAGCATAAGACGATTTTTCGATTTCTTCTATCGGCGTGGCTTCTATTGATTGTTGATGGATTGCCGGTTTGTTTCTTTGGATCCAATTAAGACAAAGGCGATTCGCAATCACATAAAGCCACCCATCAAATAGTTTCGGGTTCTTTAGCGTTGAAAGCTTTTTATAGGCTTGGAGGAAAGCGTCTTGCGTAATTTCTTCAGCAATGTGGAAATCCCCTATTTTCCGCCATATAAGCGCATGAACGCGCCTTTGATACTTTCGGACTAAGACGCTGAATGCCTCGTCTTCGCCTGACAAAATCCTGTGAATCAATTCGACATTATCGTTGACCATTGGAATTCTCCATAGTTGCAAGTCGATTACGAATATGAACTTATAATATCCTTTCTGCCCTTTAAAGTTAAAGACACAATTATATACCCGAACGGTTGCATAAAACGAAAAAAAATGGATTTTTTCGTTTTAGCACGGTTGACTAAGGATTGGATTCTCCAACTGAACGCAAAAACAGCCAAACCTATGAAAGGATTTCAATTCCCACAACGGTTTGGCTGTAATAGCCTGTCACATCTAAAATGAAGGGGATATGTTTCGGTATCGGGCGAGGGGACCTCGCCCCTACGAGGAATATAACCTATCAAGATAACGTTGACAGAACAGTAACTACGAAACAGAACTTAATTTTCGCGTGTTTTTTGCATAGTTAATTGCCTCGTAACACGAAAAATTAACATCATTATGTCTACTTCGAGTCTCGTTTCCTACTATTCTTTCTCAACGGAAATGTGGAACATCCCGCGATATTTAGTTGTGATATACAGTTTATTGTTATTAACAGCAAGATCGGTAACACTATCTGGCACTTCTGACAAGATTTTTTCCCATTCGTCTCGACTATTCAAGCGATAGACCCCTTCATTGCTGGCACCATAAACTGTCGTGGTATCCACAGCGATTTGATCAATGAGAGTGTGTATTCCTGTTTTATCGGTGGTCGCGCGCCAATGCTCACCGTTTTCTGAGACCAAAACACCTGCGTCGGTAGCAACATACACCGTTGAACCCGCAAAGGTTATATCATTGAAACGCTCAAAACGTAAAGGTAGATTTGCTGTCAAATCTTTCCATGTGTTACCACTGTCAAGTGATTGAAAGAGATGTCCATCGCGTTTGCCTGCGTAGACAGTTTTCTCAAGAACAGCAAGCTTGAGTCCCTTCGGACCATCATCACTATCCTTGGAAGATTCGTCTGTATCTATGAGTCCAGTGTTAAACCATTCCAACTCGCCACATTTCCACCGGAAAAGCTGTCTCCCAAATTCTGTATAGAATGTCTCGCCGCTGACTACGAACGCTCCAGAGAATTTTTCGGATTGTCGGGTCCCATCTCCCAAACCTATTAGGTCCATTATGGAAAGATCTCTACCAAAAACAGGAGGCACCTGGATAGGTACTAATATATCGCCGCTTGCAGAGAGACGAAAAAGGTGGAGTTCCTTTTGCGCGCTTGAGACAGGGGCGATCCCATAAAGGACACTACCAGAGATCGCTAATTTTGCAGAAAGTAATAGGTCCGTAGGTATGCTTGTGTCTAACGGTTTCGATTCAGGCACTGTGGAATCCATCGGAAGGGTTTTCCAGGAATTCCCGCTATCAGCAGATTTAGCGATACCAAAGCCGGTATTTAAGTAGAGCGCGTTTTTGAATGCTATCAAATTAGATATTCTGCTCCCTACGATCCCTTTCGTAAACGAGTGCCACGACTTACCACCATCAGTTGAACGGATCAGTCCATCGCGGAGCCCAACTTTGAGAAATGTATTTTGGTCCACTGCTGCTGCTGGAAATACACTGAGCGTCACTGAATTCAGCAATGCATTCCTGTCAGATGGGTCAAACCCGAAGTCTGTCCATGTTTTCCCACGGTCAGTTGAGCGAAATGTAGTGGTTCCTAATGCCAATAACGTCTCTCCAGCCGCCATGAGTTTGACCCCCGGTGATATTTTCGTTATGAATGAAGTACACGTCGGTGTTATCTCAGTCCACGTATCGCCCAAATCAGTTGAGTGAAAGACCTCCCATCCGCCTGCCTTATCGCTGCGCATCACTTGACCTAAGTATGCTCCTATTCCTACAGAGGTTTTCAATTGAGAGGGATTGGGACCTGTTCCGACATAGAGACTGTTTCCAGAGACTGCCAAAGAGTGGATGGCTTTTGTGGTATCCACAGACGATTTTTCCCACATCCCTGAGCGTGAACGGTAGAGTCCGTGGTTTGTGCCAGTAAACATAGTGTTTTCGATAGCGGCAAGGGCAAGAATGCGGGTGTTTCTGTCTGCTATGCCATCGTTCATCGGAAACCACCGTTTACCCGCATTTTCGGATCGAAACATCTGATTTTCAAGGGCAAGGTATAATCCTTCGTCTGTTATCGCGAGGCCAATAGCACGTCCCTTTGGACGCGTACCAAGCGACTTCCAATGTTCGCCTCTATCGGTTGAAGTCAACACTTCATCAATAGACACAAGGTAGAGCGTGTTATTGTGTTCTGCCATCGGGATCAGGTCATAGCCCTTGGAATTTATCGGATTGACAGCCTGTACGGTTGTATTGATGAGTGTCCATGCAGGCGCGTTCGGGGCTAATCTATAGATACCGATAGGGGAAGCAGCATAGATATCGCCTGTTGCGCTCAGAAGTAAATTTGATATTAATCCCGCCTCTGGACCGCTGGTTTGTACCCACTGCTGTTGTGTCGATGGGCGCGGTTCCTTCTCTACCTGTGCTGCCCCTAGTGTAACGGGTTCCGAAAGTTGTGGACCTGCCCCGTTATTCTGACCAGTGGTATCCAAACGTCCGGCTTGGTTCCGTAAATCCGGTTTTGCTTGTATATCAAGGACAAGCGGGGCATCAATGATTTCAACTGTGGTTTCGGAGGGCGCGTTTATATTGTACGGCCTCTGGAAACGGGCGAGGTATGGGGATCCGCCCCCTATTATGAGAAAGATGAAGATTGCTGTTGCAGCGGAGAACACCCACGGAACTAAAGGTTTACCGCTCGTCGGGACAGTCGGTTTTATGTCAGCGATTTGCCTCGTAATGTTTTCGATCATATTGACAGGTAATTGTACGCTACCAAAAGTCTCGCGAATTATGGCTTCTTGGTCCTTTAAACGGTTCCGGGCGCGTTGGAGGCGACTCTTAACCGTGTTGACAGATACGCCTAAGAATTCGCTGATCTCTTTGCACTTCATTTCTCCAAGGTAGTGAAGTGTTACAACCGTACGCTCGCTTTCTGGTAATTCCTTCAAAAGATTTTTGATGAGGCTGCGACGAAATTCAACATCGGCTTCTTTAAGTTGTTCATCCTCGTAAAATCGGCAAGATGATTCGTCAATATCTTCTCTACTGGTGGTTTCCAAGGACTCCATTTGGGGTTTCTGCTTTCGCTGCCACGCAATGCAAAGCCGATCGGTAATGACATATAGCCATCCAGCAAACTGATTCGGATTCTTTAGCGTCGGGAGTTTCTGGTATACTTTGAGAAGAGCATCCTGTGTCAGTTCCTCAGCGATATGGAAGTCGCCAACCTTCCGCCAAGCAAGTGCGTGGACACGCTTCTGATATTTTTTTACCAGTTCAGTGAACGCACTTTCGTCGCCATCTAAGAAACGGTTAACGAGTTGGGCATCTTCGTTTTTCTTTTTTCTCATAAGGTGCTTCCCTAAAAGATGTACAAAGCGGGCGTTTTGTGCTGCAATTAGGTTGGTGCTGTCATATACAATTATGGCAGAGTTCTCCGCGCCGAGCTGTGTTGGGACGACTCTCGGCGCGCCTCTCAAACAGAGGAGACTGCCAAATACGGATACCATTATACAAAAAACCCGAAAAGTGTCAAGTTTTTTGACTTTTTTTTCTACTGTGTTTCTGTGAGGTTACAGAGGGTTCTTAAAATTTCAACAGCGATTTGAGTAAATCGTTAATGCGGAGTGCTAACTTTTCCGAATCCTCAAGCCTCACCAAAGGCTCTAGATCTGTTTGTTGTGACTGAACTACTCGACTAATAGATTCGTGAGTTAACGGTGGGTGGTCAAAGTCTTCAAACTCATAGATGAGTTCATAGAAGATGGGGAACAATTCTGAAAGTCCTTGAACCCCAAGCATCCGATATCTTTCACCCGTACCGTAAAAAGTTGATCCAAACCACGATCTGATCGTTTCCCATACACCTATTGGATCCCGTTCTACCACAATGCTCTCAACACCAGAAGTTTGTTGTACTTGATGAGCAATTGCTATACTATCGCCATGCAAATCTTTCCAGGTCTCCTCGTCAACAGAATAGTGGCTGCAAAGAAGGGTAATAAGAATTGTTACATGTATCTCAATCTCCTCCTGATTATCCCCACTCATCAACATAATCATTGCTAAAGGATGGCTCATTTCGGCAACAACAAATGAGCACCTGTTAATCTTTGCAGCCTGATTCAACGATTGCTGCAACTTTGGCAAAGAAGTATTTCCCGGAAGCCGTTTAAAAAGTTCTTTCGCCAAATCGGTCAAACCCTCTCCTTCCGTTGAGGAAAGTGGAATGATCTGATTGTTAGAAATCTCGTTCCAAACACGTAGTTGTTCCTTTGCTTCCTCATCGGATACTTCTTGTAGTACGTCAAGATGGGTACCAGCAACAACGAGGTGTTTCCCAAACTTCTTATCAAGTTGTGTGAAAAATAAATCTAACGCATCTCGCATTATGTTGTTAAGAGGTCTGGATACATTTACAGTCCAAAGCACAATGTCAATTGGTGCTTCCTTCCTGATATCTTTTCCTGAAAGTTGGATTATCTCATCAGAGTTAGGATCAGCCTGAAAAGGAACGCTCCTAACGCGCGAGGCAGGGTTGTAACGCTGCCTCAAGCCGATAAATGACCGGGTGATATTCTCAAGTTTTTCATCACCGAAGATTCCAGGCGTGTCATAAATTACAAGATTGCTTGGAAACTGGACGCGAAGAACCGCTCTCGTTGTATCAGTTGTAAGTTTTACCGCCGCGAGTTGAGAACCAAAAAGCGCATTGACTAACGCCGTTTTTCCGACCGATGTTTCGCCAACGATGGCAATTCGGGGGGCAGAACCCTCTCCCACTTTTAGGCTATGTAGTGCTCTTGAGACAACGCTGCTTTCATTTTCTTCCGCGCTAGCTAAAAGTTCTGAATCATTTTCTGAGAGATCTATGATACCGCGTATCAGATCTGTCACACCCTTTGCCGTTTCAACAATAGTTCTGACGGCTACATAAAGTTCGGGAATATTCATAATTCTTTTCTTTTTGGTGTATGTCAAATTGTAGTGAATTATCAAAGTATGTGAACATATAGTGGACTATAAGCGCGAAAAATTACCTCACGCCCCGCGCTTCCACCCTCCCGCCCCGTAATCCGCGCGATCCGCGACAACCCGCAATTCAGATGGAAGTCGGTCTCTAATCCTGAAATTCCATAGTCCTGTGCCATGAGAGCAACGTTCCACGTTGGCACTTGACCGAAATTAACGAGGTTTTTTGCCAACCTCTTGGGACTCAGTTTCTGGTGCTACAGCCTGCTGTTTTAGTACCTGGCGGAGCCGTTCCATCCGTTCTTCACAACATCCACACGATTTCTTTCTCGATTTTGTCGCTACGGCGGATTGCGTCAAATCCTTTGACTGACGCTTGAGCGTCGCTGTCTGTTGTTCTGTCATGGCAACAGGTGCGGTCAGCGTGTAGATGATAAAACACACGGCAATCGCCCCCACACAGAGCAACGCTTTTATGGCAAACGCCATACTTTTCTTTTTCATTGTGTCTTCTCCTGTCTGTTCAGCAAGGGTTCAATCTGTTTGGCGATATCTGGATCGTCAGTTTTCAAACGACGGAGTCCTTCCTCGGGACCATAACGTTTCAAAGTAGACATCGCTTTTTGATAACGTTCCGGGTTAAACTGTTCTCGGAGGGAAGCCTCAAATTCTGCTTCCGTTGGGAGTTCAAGTGTTAAATTTTCTCCCTCCATCTCTGGTGGGTTCTCCGTCAACAGTTCTAAAAGTTCTATTTCGGTTGTAGGAAGTTCTCCTTCCGATGCAGGTGTCTCAGGTGATAGTTCCGCAGCGTCTGTTGGGGTCACTACGGGGTCTTGTATCTCCATCGCGTCTTGGGCATCTCGTGGAGTCTCAAAAGCGTCCTCACCGTCGTTGACGAGCGTCTCCGACATTTGCTCAACCGGTGAATGTCCTGGGTTTTGGAGGGTTTGAATAACCCACTGGCTGAATGCCCGATTATTGCCTTGAAACCTACCCGATACCCATGCGTAATTCTGTTCATCCTTAAGAAATTCCGTAAGGTTATCTATGAAATGATTTAATTCTTCACTATTCTGTGGATCGGTTTCTGCTGAGTCTATCGCTTCTACTAAACGTTGGCGCATCTCGGCTTCCAATTCTTCCGGTTCCCCGGTTGGGAAGACTTCGCGGTATCGTTCTGTAAACATATTGCGATTGACTTTCACGCCTTGGGATTCAAAGAACGCTAAAGTATCCGCTAAACCATTCGGATTACTTTCCAAAAATTCTTGCCCCGCGGGAGACTCCAAAATCTCAAACATCCGTTTCATTTCTGGATTGGCAAGATCTTCTTCAGAAAAGAAATCTCCAAACTTATCCATTACTTTCGATTTGATTGTCTTAGAAACAGTGCTTGGTTGATGATCATGATCGTGAGCGGAGTGTTTCGCTCCCTCATGGGTGTGATAAGGCGGTTCAGTTACATCGGCAGGTTGCGAAAACCATAAAAATGCGCTAACACCTATGAGGATTAGCACAATGCCAAGGACAGTGTAAAATACTTTATTCATTCTGTTGTTTCTCCTTATTGATGAAATTCTCCACGCATCCATTTTTTGAAGACATGAGTATCTGTAAAATCTTTGAGGATATATCCGATTAGCACGGGATCCTTGAGTGCGAGCCAGATGAGTGCGTCCTGTTCGCCGTATTCATTGAGAAGCTCCTGAGTGAATGCAGCATCCGCCTGCTCAGTTTCTTTGACGTAAAGCGTAATTTTCACGAGAAGCAAAATAAGATTGAATCCGTCTACCCGGTCATCATCTACAAAATGCCGAAGTGCTATATCCATTCCGGGACCTTTTAACAATTTCCCCCATTCGTCTTGAAACTTCTCAGGGTTTTCGCCGTGGTATTCACGGGTCATAACATGCCGGTCATGTACTGCAAAAAGGTGGACATTCGCGATATCTTCTTCGGCTGGCTTCTCAAGCTGCTCCTTCAAAAATGGCAGGTATTGCGACGGATGAGACGCTGTGATTTGCCAGAACTCATCAAAGGTCTGATACTGATCTTCTATGGGATGGTCGCGTCTAAGGAAATCTAAATAGGTTTTGGACGTGACGAGTCGCCGGAGCGTTCTGAAGTGCTCATCTAAAATGTTCCCAGGGTTTTCACGCTTGAGTTGTTCAAACGTCTCCTCGAGTGTTGGCGGTCGTGCGATTGGCTCAATACCATCCTCCGTGTCAATGTTCTCTTTTTCGGGTTTGAGAGTGCTTGGATCGGGACTCGATTGACATGCAAAAAATAGCGATCCCGCTAAAAGGAGACAGATCTGCAGTCGGTTGAAAAAATGCTCACATTTAAAGCATCGCATGTTCTTTAAATTCTCAGAGGGTTAAGATGTTGTTCCCGGAGGCACTCGCAGGAACACGATGTCTACACTATTGTAGGACTCCAAGCGCGCGTAGTACGTTGTCTGGGCGTTGCCCCTGCTGACCAGCATTTTTACTAAATTCTCCATCCACCCATCTTTTGAAGACTTGAGTGTCTGTAAAATCTTTGAGGATGTATCCGAGGCGTACGGGTTCTTCGAGTGCAACCCGTAAAAACCCTTTTTGCCTGCCGTGTTCAAGAAAAAGTGCTTGGACGCTTTCTTGATCTTTCTCTTGCAGGTAATCGACCCAAATAGCGTGGTTGACGAGAACTTCCATCATAAGAAGCAAATCTGTGTCATCGCCGGTAAAGAAGTGTTGCTCTAACCAACTCTCGACGAGATCATTGCTCATCATGTCAAAAAACATATCCCGTTTTTTGTCCTCTCCGTGATAGAGCCGGACGTTGACGTGACGATCAACCATTGTCATATAATGCAGGACCGACACATCGGCTGCCGTCGGTGCCGCGTGTGGTGGCTTAAAATAGGTGTTCAAGAACTCAAGGTACGCCTCTGTATCCACGGATGCTAACTCCCAAAACTCATCGAAATTCTGAAACTGATTTTCCTGCGGATAGGTCCGTTTCAAGAACTCTACATACGTTTCTGAGTTGATGATTTCTCTAATCTTTGTGAAATCTTCGTCTAAAACGTTGCCCGGAAACTCCAAACGCAGTGCTGCCATCGTCTCCGCAATTGTAGGAGGTCTTTGCATCGGTGCCATTGGTGCGGCGGCAACTTGGGGTGTGATTTCCATTTCTGCTGCGAACACGTTTTTCTCTACTTCTGCCAGCACCTCTGCCACCATTTCTCTGGAGATTGCGTGCGATGTTTCCGTAGTAGGCGGGGCGAACTCGTTCTGGTTTTCCAACTCCGAACAGCCCCAAACGGCTGCAAATCCGAGAAGGACACACAATGTCAGTAGCTTGGATAGATACTGATATCGACATTGAAAATAGACCATTCGACTTTTCTCCTTAGATAGAACAGATGAGGAATATCTGAGTCAATTCCGAATGAGAAATGGAATCGACTCAGATGTCATAGTTAGGCGTTGATGCCTCAGATGTTAAAACGAACCTCGCCCACCAATGTTCTGGTGAGACTAAAAGAACATTTATCTATCCAAAACAATCATCCGCCGCATGCTTACATGTATGCCAGGCAATTATACCAGCTGCGAGACATTCTGGAGTAATACCTTCATCCAAGATATCTGCACATGCCTCTACTGCATCTGCGAATGCACGGATACATTCCACAAAATATTTACACACCCCTGCCTCAAGCCGATAAATGACCGGGTGATATTCTCAAGTTTTTCATCACCGAAGATTCCAGGCGTGTCATAAATTACAAGATTGCTCGGAAATTGAACGCGAAGAACTGCTCTCGTTGTATCAGCTGTAAGTCTTACCGCCGCGAGTTGAGAACCAAAGAGCGCATTGACTAACGCTGTTTTTCCGACCGATGTTTCGCCAACGATGGCAATTCGGGGGGCAGAACCATCCCCCACTTTTAGGCTATGTAGTGCTCTTGAGACAACGCTGCTTTCATTCCGCTCGGCACAACATCCACACGATTTCTTCGTTGATTTTGTTGCTACGGCAGATTGCATTGCATCCTTCGACTGACGCTTGAGTGTTGCGGTCTGTTGTTCTGTCATTGCGACAGGACTGACCAGTGTGTAGATGATAAAACACACGGCAATCGCCCCCACACAGAGCAACGCTTTTATTGCAAACGCTATACTTTTCTGTCTCATTGTGTCTTCTCCTGTCTTTTCAGCAAGGCTTCAATCCGCTTAGCAATCTCTGGATCGTCAGCTTTCAACCGGCGGAGTCCTTCTTCGGGACCATAGCGATTCAAAGTGGCCATCGCTTTTTGATAACGTTCTGGGCTAAACTGTTCGCGGAGCGATGCCTCAAGGTCTGCTTCCGTTGGAAGTTCAGGTATTACCTCTTCTCTAGCTATCTTGATCGGCTTCGGCTGCTCTGTCAGCAGTTCTGAAATCTCTGTTTCGGTTGTAGGAAGCGTCCTCTCCGATGCTGGTAGTTCGGGTGATAGTGTTGCTGTATCTATTGGAGGTCTTGCTGGGTCTTGTGCATCTGGTGGAAGCGCGCCGACATCTGTTGGGAGTTCAAAAGTATTTTCGCCGACAACAGTCTCCGGCATTTGTTCAACAGGTGAGGAGACTGGATTTCGGAGGATTTGAACGGCCCACTGCCCAAATGCTTTATTATTACCCTGAAACCTGCCGGATACCCATGCGTAATTCCGTTCATCCTCAAGGAATTCCGTAACGAGATCTGTGAAACGCTTTAATTCTGTAGGATTCCTCGGTTCATTTCCTATTGGGCCCACTACTTCTACTAAGCGTTGGCGTATCTCCTGCTCAAATTCCTCCGGTTCTCCGGTTGGGAAAACTCGGCGGTAGTGTTCTGTAAAAATATTACGATTGACCTCCACACCCTGAGATTCAAGAAATGCGAAAGTGTCGGCTAAGCCATTCCGTTCACTTTTCAAAAACGCTTGCCCTTCGGGAGATTCAAAAATCTTAAGCATGCGTTGCACCTCCGGATTTGCGAGTTGTTCTTCAGAAAAGAACGCACCAAGTTTTTTTCTTAGTTCCGTTTTGTCTGTCTCAGGGAGAGGAGTGTTTGATTCAGGGAAATTAGCGTTATTGGCGCGTCTCACCTTCTCATCGGTTTGACGATCAGGTTCGGTCATATCGGTGGGGCGCGAAAACCACAAAAACGCGCTAACGCCTATAAGGATTAGCACAAGGCCAAGGACAGTGTAAAATAACTTGTTCATTCTGTTGTTTCTCCTTATTGATGAAATTCTCCGCGCATCCATTTCAGGAATACTTGAGCGTCTGTAAAATCTTTGAGAATATATCCGATTAACACAGGATTCTCAAGGGCGATCCAAATCAGCGCGTCCGGCTCGCTGTGTTTAGCGAGCAGCTCCTGAGCGCGCGCAGCATCCGTCCGCTCAATTTCTTCAACGTAAAGCATAATTTCCACGATAAAGAAAGCGAAGTGCGCTCCATTTAAAGCATTACGCTTATCGTCTACAAAATGCTTAAACATTATATTCACTCCAAGATCGCGGATCAGTTTCGTCCATGCGTCTTGAAAAAGATCGCGATCTTCGCCATGGTATTCACGGGTGATAACATGCCTGTGGTATGCTGCCAAAAGATGGGCATCTGCGACATCCTCTTCGTCTGGATTCCCAAGCTGCTCCTTCAAAAATGGCAGGTATCGCGACGGATGAGACGCTGCAATTTCCCAGAACCCATCAAAAGTCTGATATTGATCTTCCAGCGGATGGTTACGTCTGAGGAAGTCCAAATAGGTCTTGGACGCGACGACCCGCCGGAGGGTTTTGAAGTTCTCATCTAAAATGTTCCCAGGGTTCTCGCTTTTGAGTTGTTCAAACGTCTCCTCGGGTGTTGCTTGGCTTGCGATTGGCTCAATACTATCCTCTGGGTCAATATTCTCCCTTTCAGGTTCGAGAACACTTGGATCGGGACTCGATTGACACGCGAGAAATAGCGAGATCGCTAAAAAGAGACAGACTCGCAGTCGGTTGAAAAAACGCTCACACTGAAAGAATCGCATGTTCATCATATCCTCAGAAGGTTAGAGTGTTGTCCGAGAGGGTACTTGCAGTAACACGCTGTCTGCACCTATCACAGGACTTCCATCTCGGGTATCACTTTTTTTACTTATCTGGGCGTTGCCCCTGCTGACCAGCATTTTTACTAAATTCTCCATCCACCCATCTCTGGAACACTTGAACGTCTGTGAAATCTTTGATAACGTGTCCGAGGCGCACCGGTTCCAAGAGCGCAACTAGTAAAAACCCTTTTTGAGTGCCATTTTCAACAAAAAGAGTATGAATTTTTTCCTGATCTTCCTCTTGCAATTCCTTGACCAAAACGCGATGATGGGCAAAAACCTTTACCCAAAGAAGGATATTCACTACGCCACTCTCGCCAACAAACCGTTTCCCTATCCAAGGGCGCACCGGGACATTCATCATCATGTTCACATTATTTTCGTGTTCTCGGTCTTCCCCGTGATACTTTCGGACATTCAGGTTGCGGTAATGCAAGGTTATATAATGAAGCACATCAACATCTTCGGCAGTAGGTTCAGCCAGTGGGGGTGTAAAGTACATGTTCAAAAATTCCAGGTACCATTCCTCATCCACGGACGCTAACGCCCAAAACTCATCGAAATTCTGAAACTGATTTTCCTGTGGATAGGTGCGTTTCAAGAACTCCACATACGTTTCTGAGTTGATGATTTCTCTAATCTTTGTGAAATCTTCGTCTAAAACGTTGCCCGGAAACTCCAAACGCAGTGCTGCCATCGTCTCCGCAATTGTAGGAGGTCTTTGCATCGGTGCCATTGGTGCGGCGGCAACTTGGGGTGTGATTTCCATTTCTGCTGCGGACATATTTTTTTCTACGTCCGCCAGCAACTTTGCCATCATTTCTCTCGAGATAGGTTGCGTTGTTGTTTCCGTAGTAGAGACTGGAGCTAACACTTCGCTATTTTCGGATTCCGAACAGCCCCAAACGGCTGCAAATCCGAGAAGGGCACAAAACGCCAATAGATTCAACAGACACGGATATTGACATCGAATGTAAAGCATATATTTTTTCTCCTTAGATAGAATAGATGGGGAGGCATCCGAGTCGATTCTGAATAGAAACTCGAAATTGACTCGGATGCCGTACCCCGGCGTTGTTACCTCGGATGTTAAAACGATCTTCGCCCGCTAATGTTGTTGTGAGGCTGCAGGAACGTTTATCCGAAACATGCTTCCAACACGTCCTGACACTCGTCTATTGCATTCTCGGCAGCCGCGACACATTCTGGAGTAAAGATGCCGGCCTCTTTACAAATATTTATCGCTAGTACGATTGCTATGGCACATTCGAGTACTTCCTGAAAACAATCGCCGTCAGCATGTGCCTGTGGCACAAAGTTATCTGTGAGTACGAGTGTACCCATTGAAGCAAAAGCAACAAGTAAAAGAACAGCGATGGTTCTAACATGAAAACGATTCATGCAATTTTCTCCTTTTTTGGAATTTGCGGATTGCATTCGGAAGGCAAGTTATCAAGTGTGTTTTGCATTCTTGACAATCCGCTGTTGTATAAAATACTCACCTAAAAGATGCACAAAACAGAGTGTTTTATGCTATAATTAGATGAGTGCTGTCCATAGTCGGGTTATGGCAGTGCCGCGCCGATCGGTGTTCGTACCACTATCGGCGCACCTATAAAGATATAGGAGACCACCACGTATGAAATTATACTAAACTTTAGACAATTCATGCAATGTGAATGTTGCGTTCTCAAAGGACTGCTGCAAATTGTCCAAAGTTAGGGTTAAGTGCCGTTACTATTAATGACGCGATTTAAAATGCGAAAGGTTGCATAGTCAAAAAAAAAATCTATTAACTTAAGCACGATCAGCC
>VXZK01000077.1 GCA_009845545.1 Candidatus Poribacteria bacterium | reverse complement strand
AACCCTAAAGAACCTTGATAATTAGTGATTTAGGACAACTTTTGAGAAATATCAGGATTATTAAATCCACCACTTGCGAGTACTTTTCCATCTGTTGAGAATGCGAGCGCGTTGACTTGTCCGGGGTGTTCTGTAAACAGTGCAGTCTCTTTTCCATCGGGTACATCGTATAACCACACCCCGATATCGGTTCCCACTGCAAGGCGAGTCCCATCTGGCGAAAACCGCATGATATTAATGCCACCTTTTCCAAGTCGTGCGATTGCACCTTCGGGTAATCCGACTTTCGTATTGTCTTGTGCGCAAACGGTTAGAATAAGGGCGGCATTTAGAAGGAAAGTTGTAAAGAAAAAGCGTCTCATTTTGCAATCTCCTTTCGATCGGTAACAAGGTGGTTGATTTCTTCGTGCTAAATTTACTTTCAGAAATGGTATAAGGTGCTCCAAAATGTTTACACCGATTTACGGTGATTTATGAGCCGTTTCCATATTGAGCCGTTTCCATATTAAGTATAGAAATAAAACTGAAAAAGTTTAGGGTGAATTTTATTTTTTTCAAAAAAAGGCGGGCTAATAAGCCCGCCTGTGATAGAATTCGGTTTGAAAACACTGCTGTTAATCTGTCTTGATGTCCCCCCAAGTTGTGGTCAAATTCCCAACTGGGCTTACCGGAAGTTGCCCCTCTTCAACGAAGATCGTCCACATGATGACGGGGTCTCCGATAACCTCATCAATACCGAGCAATTCCACTTCTCCTTCCGGATACGGTTCATTCGATTTGTAGATAAAATACTCGGTCGGATCGTGCGGTGCATCTAAGAACAAAGATTCTTCGGTCACAGTAAATCCATTGTTAAACCACTTCTTTGGGTCTTGCCCACGGTCTTCCGGGCTTTTGTGCCGGCTATCCCAGGCAGTATAAACATAAGCTGATCGGTCAATGTTAAAAGTCAACCGATAATCCTGTCCACCAGGACAGTCCGCTGATGTCGAAACTTGCGTTAACCCAAGAAATTCTTTCGGGATATTCGTAATCGTATAGTCCCTATCGTGGAAAAATTTTCCACCTTCTTCCAATTCGACAGCCTTATAGACACCGCCCTTATTGTCTTCTATATTGGTGACTTCCACCTGCTCACCGAAGGCAATAAACGAAGCAGCAAGGAACAGCGTAGCCATACACACATAAATCAGTCTCATTTTGACACTCCTTTGTAGTTTGCTTTCCAAACTTCGTAGAAACCTTGAAAAAAAACACTGTTTGTGTCATACTTTAGATTATACAACACTTTTCTTGAATTTACCAAAGTAAATTTCTTGATGGAAAAAGGAAATCATAATGGTTGAACACATCGTCCTACTTAAATTGAAATCGGAAGTCACCGACGCGCAACTGGAGACCTTGTCCGATGCACTTTTGGGAATGGCTGACGAAATCCCCGGCATTGATGCTATAACTGCTGGCACGAACAACAGTCCTGAAGGCAAAAGTCAGGGGTACGCGTACGGTTTTATCGTCCGTTTCACAGACGAAGCGGCACGCGATGCCTATCTGCCACACCCCTTTCACCGTCAGGTGGCAGGTGAACACATCCGTCCACTTGTTGAGGATGTCCTCGTTTTCGATTATTCTGCTTAACCAGAATAGAACTTACGCAAAAACCAGTAATTTCGGTTTTTTAACCTCCTAAATTCTCCAACCCCGTTTATCCCCTTATCAGGGGGCAGGGGACTTTAAGAGGAAATGCGTAAGTCCCACAGCATTCACCTAACCGAACCGCAAGGAAAATTAAAAATATGAGTTGGAACATAGTTGTTGTTGTTTCAGATACATTGCGAACCGCCTATCTTAGCCCTTATGGCAACGATTGGGTTCAGACACCGAATTTGGCACGGTTTGCCGAACAGAGCGTCAGATTTACAAACGCGCACCCGGAATGCTTACCCACGATTCCGACGCGCCGCACCCTCCATACCGGCAGACGTGCCTATCCGTTTAGTAAGTATACCCCCGTGCCGTGGGACAACGTCTATACTCCGGGTTGGCAGCCGATGTCGTCCGATGAACCGGCAATCGCTGAATCGCTTGTCCGAAACGGGTATCACACCGGTTTTTTCGCAGATGTCCCACACTATTTTGTACCAGGGATGAACTTTACACGCGGATTCCGGCAGTGGCAGTTTGTCCGAGGTCAAGCCGAAGATCGTTACCGCGGTGGTGCCCATGCCGATTCTGCTTTGATTTCTCGATACCGCGGGAATCCTGAGCGTGTCCGTGCGCATATCGTGAATGTCCAACCGGAACGGCCAGAGGAGACATGGCCCACTGCCCGGTTGTTCCGATCCGCGATTGAATTCGTTGAACATAACCATCAAAATACACCGTTTTATCTCTATGTGGACGGGTTCACACCGCACGAGACATGGGAAGCTCCCATCCACTATTACGACCTCTACGGCAGCCGAGAGGATCGGGAACCTATCTGTCTCAACTTGCCCTACGGTTCGCTCAAAGATGAGGAACTTGAGGCACGTTTGCCAAGTGTTAAAGCCAACTACGCTGGATTGGTAACGCTCGTGGATACGTGGTTCGGAAGGCTCGTGGATACCATTGATCATCTTGGACTGCGTGAGAATACACTCATCATTTTTCTCGCAGATCACGGTACAAACTTCGCAGAGAATCCAGACAAAGCCACGGGCAAACCTGCGAACTTTATGTATCCCGGCACAATGGACATCCCTATGCTCGTGAGCCACCCGTCTGGGATAAATGGCGGCACAACGTGCGATGAGTTCGTCTATACGCTGGATGTGCCTGCGACTGTTATGGCAGCAAGTCAAGTTGAAGCGGCTGGTGAGATTCAAGGGCAGAGTCTGCTGCCACTCGTTGAAGGCAAAGACGGTTTTGCGTCGCGTGAATACCTGACGTGTCGCTATGTCAACTCTGTCTGGTATAAAGACGCGAAGAGTTGGTATTTCTCCAGCGTCGATTTTAATGACGGTATCCGGCTGTTTGACCTTGAAGCAGACATCGATTGTCAACACAACATCGCTGATCAAGGCGCAGAGCGGATCGCGCTTGCCCAAGAACGGATCTTAGCGGATGCAGGTGGACATCTACCGCACTACAAGCGTCAGGGCAGAACGGATGCTCTGGGTAGACCGCAGTTCGCTGAGGCATAATCTTTAAGAAAGGGATGCACCTTCTTAGCAAAAAGGCACTGCGCGAATTTTGGGAACGATACCCTGACAGCCAAATGCCGCTTAGGCGTTGGTTTAAACTCATCACCAAAAATTCGTTCCGAAATTTTACCGAATTACGCGCAGTGTTTTCAAGCGCAGATCTTGTAGATAATTTAATTGTGTTTAATATCGGTGGTAACAAATATAGGCTTGTTGCCTCTATCCATTTCAATCGTGGTAAAGTTTACGTTCGCCGTGTGTTAACGCATGAAGAATATGACAAAGGAGGATGGAGAGAATGAGCGTTATTGCTGAAGATATTCTCACACATTGGCGCATCGTTCAACCGTTATTTTCAATTCGTGATGAAGATGCGTACGATAGAGCCATTGTGACCTTAAACGCTTTGATTGACGAAGTCGGTAACGACGAACAACACCCACTTTACGAACTCCTTGATACGCTCGGGACAGTTATCCATGCTTACGAGGAAAAAAATCATCCGATCCCCGAATGTAGCGGTGTTGAGGTGCTTAAGTTGCTGATGGAGGAACATCAGCTTGAACCGGCAGATATGCCAACTCTTGGGCCGCCTGACGTTGTTTTGGAAATTCTTAATGGGGAACGGGATCTGACGGTCAGGCACATTCACGCTTTAGCAGAAACGTTTCAGGTTTCACCCGCAGTGTTTGTATAAGGCACAAAGTCGTGAACTACTTTTTTCGGGTTAAGGGAGTTTAAGTTATGCGCCTTTCACACTTCAGCATATCCTATATCGCGATTCTTGTTGGCATTATTGCCCTGACCCTTGCAGTCTCTTGGAACGGCATTGCACAGAACGGTCAATCCAGCCTTTCCGGTCGGGTTGTAGATACCGATGGAAACCCAGTGAGTCGGCTCGGTCTTGCTGTTAAATCGGTCGAGATTAACATGGGCCAGGAGATAGGACCGCTTGCACCTCTCGAATCTTGGCAACGGGCGATAACGGATGAAGAAGGGCGGTTCTCTATCTCTAACATTGATCCGGTTTCATCGCGGTTGGTGATGTTTCCTGAACACGGTTCGCGTTTTGAGATTGTATCCGTTCAAATTGGGGGCTTAACTTTCCGTTATTATGAGGTGAGTGGTACCGGTTTTCCGCCTTGGTTAGGTCAACTCACTTTTGCGATTGAACCCGGCACTTCCCTTGAAGATGTCGTGGTTAAAGTAAAATCGCCTGGTATGCGAATCCGGGGACGCGTCTTGTTAAAGGATAGAACGCCGCTTGCCAATGCGGAGATTGATTTCACTGTCCGAGACCGGCGGCGACGTTATGAAGGTTTCTTCCCTTTTCGCCGCGTTGTTGGCGGAGGTGGTGGTATTTCAAGAAGCCATACTTGGACTGATGCTCAAGGTTACTTTGTAACATATAATATAAGAGGTGCTAATAAAGAATACTCGGTAGCAGTGAGATATGAAGGGGCATCCGCTGAATCAAGGTGGGTTCATCTTAAGAGAGGGGAGCGATACGATAAATTCGTCTTGAGGCTCAACGACTTGGATGAACATCGTGAGAACCGAAACAAAAGAGAGAAGGCGCGGCAGGCGGTATGGATGATAAACCCCGAAAATGATCACGCTTACAAGAAAATTGCATGCGACAGTTGGGCGGACGCGAAAGCTAAAGCAGAAACCGAGGGTGCTTATCTTGTTGCTATCAACGATGCATCGGAGCAGAAATGGCTGGAGGCGGTTTATCCAGAGAAAGCGTTCTTTTGGATCGGGCTGCGTGTGCCAGAAAAAGCGGCATCGTGGCAGTGGGACAGCGGTGAACCGCTCACTTACGTCAACTGGGGTGCCGCGGGCAGACCTGATAGCACCACCGACGGTGTGGGCGAAATTCCCATCGCTCTCATTTTTGCCTTAAAAAAATGGATGGCAATTGACTCCAAAAGTCCATTACGACCCGCGGTTAAACACGCCATTCTCGAAAAGGAGCATTACTTTTAATAGTTGTCAGTTTTCAGTACGATTTTTTTCGCAGAAAAAAATCTTTCAGTTGTCAGAGAGAGGAAACCTTAGAATTATCAAAAACCTCTTGTAACTGATAACTGTTAACTGATAACTGACAACTATGCCTCTGACAACCGATAACTATGATAAGGATATTTGCTATGACAAATCTCCGTTTTACAAAACAACGTTTTACATTGCTAGCAGTACTTATTGTGCTGAGTTTCACGTTTGTATCCGATATCGCTGCTGAGGTGGAAGACGCGACGTTATCCGGACGTGTTATCACTGCGGAAGGCGAGCCGGTTGCGGGTGCATCTATAATGCTCCAAATATCAACAGCGATAACTGATTCAGAAGGGCGGTTCACTTTCACCGAAATCACTCCAGGGCAAACGCGATTAAAGGTGCTGCGTAATCCGATGATGGCGAAGGGGTCGTTTCGCGCAAACCACACTAAGGTCCGAGCGATTAAGTTCGGGAGTGTGACATTCTACCCGCATGACTTTCATGATACATCAAGGAGTGCTACTTTTGCTATTGAACCGGGGGCGGACATCAAGGACGTAGAAATCATTATGGAACGTCAATTGATTGTTCGAAGCAGAATCGTTTTCAAGAACGGTGAACCGCTTGCGAATATGTCCCTTAAAATTAACGTTGACCATTTAGGATTGGACGGAACAGGTGGTGATTTTGGCTTCAACCGCCCCGTTCAGACAGATGCAGATGGAAACTTCGTACACGCGACAAACACCCCTGGAATCTACGTGCTGTCCTATAACCATCGCGGGCTTTCCGCAGCATCGGATCCTTTTATTATTGAAGCCGCCAAACCACATGAAACAGTTGTGTTGACACTTAATGGCAATATCTCTGATCTTTTCGTGTCACCGCCTGAGAAACCCCAAAGACAGCGTCGGCATTATCCATCAAATATAGCATACGTTCCCGGCGTGTGGATCATAAATCCAGCGAATGGACATGCATATAAATGGATTGACTGCGAAGACCGAGCGGATGCCCAGGCACAAGCTGCTGTTGAAGAGGCACACCTGGTTACGATTACGACTGAGGCAGAGCAGATATGGATTGAAGCCGTTTTCGGACACGGGCCGTATTGGATTGGACTGACCGATGTCGAAAAAGAAGGTGAATGGCAGTGGGAAACTGGGGAACCTGTTATATACACCAATTGGAAAGAAGATAATGAGAATGAACAATTTTTAAATGGCCAATTTTTAATGGGACCCCCTGCTTTTCTTGAGTTCTTAGGTGTCAAAGGTGAGAAACAGTTTCGAGAGGAAGATGAGAGGGACTTTGAAGAAGAACACAAAGACTTTGTTATTATGTCTGATTCGGGTTGGGACGCGGAGATAGGGAAATGGCAGACAACCCATCCGGAAGCCGCACGCATGGCAATCCTTGAGAAGGAGATAGATTAATTATGAGATATTCACGTTTCAGAAGATTTCGCGTTGTGGTTCTCATGGGTATTGTCGCGCTGACACTTCTGTTCTCTTCGGACAGTATTGCGCAGGCAGATCAATCCAGTCTTTCCGGCCGTGTTGTAGATACAAAAGGAAAACCGGTTGCCGGGCTTGAGTTGGGTATTAAACCTGTCGAGATTACGAAGCCGCGGGATATCGTGCCGCGCACGCCTTTCGCGTCTTGGTTGCGAGCGGTAACCGATAAGCGGGGACGTTTCTCTTTCCATAGTATAGATGCCGGTTCATCACAGTTCGTGATGTTTCCCGAAAGTGCTTCGGACTTTGAAATTATATCCCTTGAAACTGGGGATTTAACCTTCTATTCTACGGCGTTCCTCAAAAATTTTCCGACCTCGTTTGGTAAACTCACCTTTACGCTTGAACCGGGGACACATCTTGAGAACGTTGTGGTCAACGTGAAACCACCTCGGATGCGGATTCGCGGACGGGTGCTTTTAAAGGATGGCACGCCACTCGCTAATACAAACATTGGACTCACTGTCCGGCGGCGACAGCGGAAAACCCATCTTTTTATTTTTCCTGCCGGTGGCAGTGGTGGATCCTCAGGAAGGGGTGTTAGGACGGATGCCGAAGGTTATTTCGTGTCATACTATCCAGATGAAACTTCAGAATACTCGGTGATAGTGAAATATGAGGGTGCATCCGCGAAGTCCCGATGGTTTCGGCTTAAGGAGGGGCAGCGAAACGATAAACTCGTTTTGGTACTCAAAGATTTAGAAGAACACCGCGTTCGGCGAAGCGAGAGAGTAAAAGCGCGACTCGCAGTGTGGGTGGTGAATTCTGAAAATGACCACGCTTACAAGCGAATTAAATGTGATAGTTGGGAAGATGCGACAGCCAAAGCGGAAGCCGAAAACGCATACCTTGTTACTATTAACGACGAAACAGAACAGAAATGGCTGGAAGCGGTTTATCCAGAGAAAGCGTTCTTTTGGATCGGGCTGCGTGTGCCAGAAAAAGGGCGGACATGGCAGTGGAGCAACGGTGAGCCTTTCAATTATGCTAATTGGGTAGCCTCACAAGAATCCGATAACGTGTCCACTGGTGCGCGTGAAATTCCTATTGCTATGGAATTCTTTTCAAAGCGGTGGATGGCAATTGGATCTAAAAGTCCGTTCTTGCCTATGGTTAAGTACGCAATTCTTGAAAAAGAGCGGACACTTGAAGCAACGCAATAAATCCTGCACGGGCAGCATCTACATCGCCAGAGGAGGTATTCATTATGACCGGTTTCGGCATCGCCAAACAGACCTTTATATTGCTAACGGGACTTATTGTGTTGGGACTCGCCGTGGCAAATCAAGTTGCTGCTGAGGCGCAGCCATCAACGTTATCTGGACGTGTTGTCAATGTAAAAGGCGAACCGATTGCCGAGGCACCTATAATTCTTCTGTACGTCAAATTTGGTGAAAATGGGGAGATAGATACCTTGGATAATAGAGCACGGTACCCTTTTCTCCGCCAGAGACCAGCTCGTCATTTGCCACCTGAGTTCAGAGGCGAAACTTCTGATGCAGCGGAGATGCGGATGCCGCCACCCTTCCTGAAATCGGAAACTGATTCAGAAGGACGGTTCACTTTCACCGGCATTGCCACAGAGATGGGACAATTAATGGTCCTGCCGATGGAAAACGATACGACCCCACCGACTCCCCAGAATTCTAAGCCAGCCCCGGAGATTCAAACTATTAAGTTCGGGCAAGTAAAATTTCATCCGCATGCCTTCTCTTTCTTACCGCCGATTGGCGCAGTCACGTTTGCGATCAAACCCGGTTCAGAAATCAGAGACGTAGAAGTCGTCATCCAAAACCAACCAAAACCCAAAAATCAAGGCAGACTTGTCTTCAAGAACGGTGAACCGTTTGCCGATACAACCCTTAAAATTAACATCGGTCGTTTGAGTTTGGATTTGGGGGTCGGTTCTGCCTACAGTCTTTCCCTGCATACGGATGCAGATGGAAATTTTGTGTCCGCTGTGTCCAGTCGTGGCACCTACGCGCTATCCGTTAACCATCGCGGACTTTCTGCGTTGTCAGAACCTTTTACTGTTGAAGCAGACAAACCGCATGCAGAGATCGTTTTAACGCTGAATGGCAATCCTGCCGATCTTTCCGATTTACCACCTAAAAACCCCGAAGAGCGGCGATCCGGTCTACCAGATGTTCCCGGGGTGTGGATAGTGAATCCGGGGAATGGACACGCGTACAAGTGGATTGCGTGCAATGACTGGGAAGATGCCCAAGCGAAAGCTGCCGATGAAGAGGCGCATCTGGTTACGATTACAAGTGAGGCAGAGCAAATATGGCTTGAAGGTGTCTTTGGCCCCGGGCCGTATTGGATCGGTTTGACCGATGTGCTAAAAGAGGGTGAGTGGATGTGGGAGACAGGAGAACTTGTCACATACACCAACTGGATAGAGGACGATGAAAATGAGGACCTTTTAGGTGATCCACCTGCGCTTTTCAAAGCATTCGGTGCTAAAAACCGCCGCCAACACCGAAGACAGGAGTCGGAAGATTACGTCATCATGTCTGCGCGTTGGGATGAAGAGATAGGGAAATGGCATCCCGCTGATTCAAAAACTGCTCGCCGCCGCGGCAGAGTACAGATGGCAATCCTTGAGAAAGACGGTATGCGCTCCAAAGTACACGGTTTGTCTTTACCCGACATTACACCAGAGGATCAGTAATGTGTTTATGCTTCTCGCTGGCACGGTTTTACTAAACACGTCTACGAGACTAAAAACGATACTGATGAAATACCCGAGCAAATAAACCCTACGGCACTAAAGAGAACACTGTGTCAGTGAAAACCGAGATCCAAGGCACGCAGCCTGAAACGAAGTGGAAGGCGACTCAACGAAAAGAAACCTGAAGGACCCCAATCCACCTGATCGAACCGCAAGGTAAATTAAAAAAATGGAGACCTACTTTTCCCAACTCAGCGACCATCTATATGTCCATCATGGACATGTTAACACAGGTATTCTCCGTGATGGCGATCGCGCGCTGCTCATTGATCCGAGTGGTCCTACTTTCCATCTGACACTCGGAGAACTCGGTATCACAAACGCTGAGCAGATGCTCTTTACGCACCACCATCGCGATAATACACTCGGTTTCCCGATAGCTGATAACGTCCGTATTGGCGTGCCAAAGAAAGAGGTAGCATGGTTTGCCGAGGTCGAAACCTTTTGGAACGATCCCCAATACCGATGGCATCTCTACAACTACCATCCACACAATCTCATGCTTGCCAATGCTATCCGAGTGACGGATACGTATACCGACGGTGCACAGATTGCGTGGGGTCCAGCATTGCTGACAGTCCTCGAAACACCCGGACACACCGATGGCAGTGTTTCCTACCTCATTGATGTTGATGGCAAACGCTTCGTCTTTACCGGTGACCTCATCTACGATGAAGGTCAGTTATGGGAACTCTATAGCCTACAGAAGGGACAGCAGACCAGCGACTATCACGGGTTCCTCGGTGCGCGAGATGAACTCAAAGAGAGCCTTGAAAAGGTGCGTCAGGCATCGCCAACTGCGCTTATCCCAACGCACGGTGCCGTCATGGACAACCCAGGCAGGGCGATTGACGCGCTTTTGGAACGGTTGGCGTACTGCTACGATAAATATGTGTCAATCTCTGCGCTCCGGCACTACTTTCCGAAACTTTTTACTGAGTTTGAAGGACATCCGGGGCACATGCCGATCCGAGAGGGCAAACCACCTCCCGAATTCTTGCGCCATTTCGGCACAACATGGTTGATTATCTCCGAAACGGGAGAGGCTTTCGTCATGGATTGCGGTGCACCGAATGTGATTAAACAGATTCAACAGCTACAAGCAGACAACGAAATTTCGGGAGTTACGCAGTTTTGGGTAACGCATTACCACGACGACCACGTTAACGCTATCCCCGAATTTCAGGAAACTTTCCCTTGTGAAACGATAGCAGATTCAGTTGTCGCAGCGGTCATCACAGACCCGATCGGCTTCCGATTACCGTGTATTTCGCCATCGGTCACTCGGGTAGATCGTATCACACAGGACGGCGATTCTTGGCAGTGGAATGAGTTCACAATGACGGCTTACCATTTTCCAGGTCAAACCTATTATCACGGTGGGCTGCTCGTCGAAGGACACGGCGTACGGATGTTCTTTGGGGGTGACTCCTTCACGATGGCAGGTATTGACGACTACTGTTCCGGCAATCGGAATTTGCTCGGTGCGGATGTCGGCTATGAAAGATGTCTGCGTCTGATTCAGGAACTCAAGCCGACACATATCTTTAACTGCCATGTCGATCCTGCTTTTGATTTTACGGATGCCGAGATTACGTGGATGCTCGACACACTCGCTGAGCGTGAAAAATGCTATACCGAACTTTTTCCATGGGACCACGCCAACTACGGTATGGACGAACACTGGGTACGTTGTTATCCTTATGAACAAGAAGTTGCACCCGGCGGAACAGCACAGTTGCGTGTGGAGATAACGAACCATTCGGACGAGCCGCGCACAGCAACTGCGCGACCCATTCTTCCCGCATCGTGGGGTATGGAAATTGCTTCGGCAGAGACAACGATTCTACCGAGGGCAGCCGGAGGCCTCGGTTTTTCTATTCCGATTCCACAACACTGCGAAGCATTGGGACGGGTTGTTATCCCCGTAGACATCACCTATAACGCCCGTCCACTCGGTCTATTCCGAGAAGCGATCTTTGTTTTCACTGGAGGTTAAAAACTTGTGCTAAACTTATCACATCCGACTGTTGACATCGCTATTACCTGTAGCAATTTTGCAGCATCGCTGAATTTCTATCACAACAAGTTGGGTTTTGAGATTGTGTTGGACCTGGAAATACCGGACGACCTTGCACGCGATGTCGGGCTTGCACCGACCGGTTTTCGGCAGGTCCGTCTCCAGGCAGGCAATACACTCATCAAGCTGATGGATATTGAATCGCCACCGCCGGCACCGGCAGACGAGTTCTCAGCGGGTGTCCGTTGGCTCACCTTTTTTGTAGAAGACATTCAGCAGACCGTCAAAGACTTAAGGCAGAACGGTGTCGAGTTTCTATCTGAACCGATAAGTGCACCGGATGCCGCTGGTGTTGTGTGTGCTACAGATCCAGATGGCATTCTGATTGAACTTGTCCAAATATGAGGAACATTATGAAGACACTGACTGATTCCCAAATCCACAATTTTAACGAAAATGGCTATCTTTTAATCGAAGATGCCCTTGCACCGGACGATCTGAACCCGCTCATTGCGGAGTTTGAAGAAATTGTTGATACGGGGGCATCACAACTCTACGCGGAAGGTGAACTGGATTCCGAATTTAAGATGGAAGGGTTTGACACTCGGTTGGCGAAAATTACGGCGCAATCCCCGGTCGTATTTCAGAAGGTATTTAGCGGTGCACACACGGGACCAGCACTTTTCGATCTGCTCGTCAATCCGAAGCTGCTTGACATTGCGGAGTCACTCGTCGGATCGGAAATTATGTGTCATCCCGCATACCGAGTCCGTCCGAAACTTCCTGAACATGACCGCACCCTCGTCCCATGGCATCAAGACGCTGGCTATATGGAGCCGAAATGCGATTCAGTTTTACAACTCACGATCTGGATACCGCTGATAGATGCGACTGTTGAGAACGGCTGTATGGAGGTCATTCCGCACGTCCATCGAGAGGGTGTTTTCCGACATCGTCACTCTGAACGTTTTTATCTTGAAATTCCACCAGATGCCTTGCCCGAAGTTGAACCGGTAGTCGTCCCTGTCAAGTTTGGCAGTGTCCTTTTGTTTACGAATCTGACACCGCATCGATCTATCCCAAACGTCAGCGACCAAGTTCGGTGGAGCGTTGATTCACGCTATCAGGACGCGTCAAAACCGACTGGCTATCAACCGGAAGCCGGTTTTCTCGCGCGAAGCCGACTGCACCCTGACGATGTTGTGACTACGCCTGAAGAATTTAAGCGGGTTCGCGATGAACATCAACCCGGTCCCGGTCCAAATCGCTGGGCTTCTTAATTTTACCTTGCGGATAAGGGACGTGGTCTGTAATTTGAAGGTTTTTAATTTCGAGTCGCCCTCCACTTCGTTACGGGCTGCGCACTTTTTGTTATGTTTGTTGCAGGAAACCATCATAAATTAACCAGAAACCCACTCGTGATGTAATTGAGAGCTGGCCAGGAGGAATAAATTAAAAATGCGTAATTTCAAACGGTTATTACCATTGTTTCTTATTCTTATCTTACTAATGAGCGGTGCGAAGTCTCCAACCGAAAAACTTGAGCCGAAAAATGTGGAACTCCGCGGCAAAATCGTCTGTTTAGCGGAGGAGATGCACACACACTATAAGGTTGAACTCTTCAATAAGCATGACCACCTATACGGTGTCAAGACTGCGGATGGGAAATACTATACGCTTTTACGGACATCGTTAGCGGAGGCACTCTTTGTGGACGAGCGGTTGCATGAGAAAGACTTGGTCATCAGCGGTCGTGTCTTTCCCAAAACGCAATTGCTGGAGGTAACCCGTTTTCTATCTATCCGCGACGGCGTTCTCCACGATCTCTACTACTACTGCGATACATGCTACATCCGCACAGTCGCACCGGGAGATTGCGATTGTTGTCAGGCACCGGTTGTGCTGATTGAGAGGCCATTGAATGTTGATTCCACAATACCGTCGCCATAGGTATAGATTTTTGATTTCACTGTCAGAAATGTCGGGAAAGGAATACGTTCGTTATGTCTAAAAGCGTAAAACTACGAGTTCCGTTTGCCTTTGATGATGAAAAACGATTACATGCCCCTCAGACTGCAGAAAAGGGAAAACCTTATTTTTGTCCTGCTTGTCAAGATACGGTTATTCTCAGAAAAGGTGAGATCAAAACCGCGCACTTTGCTCACAAGGCAAGTGAGATCTGCAATCAGGAAACGATTCTCCATAAAACTGCTAAACAACTTATTGTTGATGTAATTTCTGATTGGAAGTCGGATAAAACTGATGCCCCGGTATTGAAAAGGACATGCGAAATTTGTCGCCAATCCAAAGATCAGCTTCTACCTGATAAAATAGAGGGCGCGATGTTAGAGTATAGAATGGCTGATGGTTTCGTGGTGGATGTTGCTTTGATGGTTGAAAACCAACCTGCTGCCGCCATAGAAATCAGGGTCAGTCATGCTGTAGATAAAAATAAGGCAAAATTGCTTTCCGTACCCTTTATTGAATTGGAGGGGCAGAAAGTTATAGAAAACCCTACTGTCTTTGAGCCAATTCTTGACCGTTTCTTATCGTTTACTTGTGGAGCATGCAAACAAGCCAAAGCACTGTTTCAGGTTAAAGTTGAGGAGATTGCTAAACGAACTGGTATTGAACTCCCAGACCATTACTACCGGTATGGATTCTGTAAATGCTGGAAGTGTAAGCGCGAAATCATTGTATTTGCATGGCCCAAGGCCTCTGAATGGGATAAATCTGCACCTAAGGTGAAACCAATGCCACGAACGATCCAGTATCGTTATTCAAACACTGTGGGTGGCAAGTATTGGGTTAACACTTGTCCGCGCTGCAAGTCTATTCAAGGTGATTGGCATCTGTTCTCTGAGCCTGACGGTCCCTTTTTTGGAGTTCGCTGTGAGGAAAATTCGCGGGAGGCATATCGTAAAGACATGCAAGATATTGTCGGTTATGCAATATACAACGGGATATTTCCGAAAGATTGAGTTTTCGGCTGAGGGTTTAATATAAAATAAACGGTGGCACTTCAGATACTTTCATACCCCCTGTAGGTTCGGTTTGCAACCGAACCGGTGCGGAGTGTCCTATTAATTCTAAACTTTACTATAGATTTGGTATTAGACTGAAAATCCTAAAATTCGATAACAGTAGAAAAAATGAGGTCATCATGAATTTTTTTAGACCTGGCTTTAGTTGCGCGAAATATCGAGACGATCCTGAACAAAGGTTTTGTTTGAAGAAAACCCGCCCAAATTACAACTTAATTTTGTTCTTTTATAGCATAGCCTGTTAGGTTGTGCCACCGTGCTGTTCTTTTGTAGCATAACTTGTTAGGTTGTGCATCTCTTGTAGCATAACCTTATTCAAATAAAATTCAGATAAGTCGCAGCTGAGGTGACAATTGGCTGGTGGATTTGGGTCATTGACTGTGATAACGCCAGCGGGAAGGCTGCTTCATCTATTTTCACAAATTGCCCGCGGGCGAGGAGGTCTGATCATGTTGAAAAGATGTAAACCCCTGTCAGAAGTAAAAATCGCCGGCCTATTATGTCTGTTAATCGTTGTCTGTGGAACTGTGTCGTTTTCAAGCCTTCAGAGCGAGACGGATGCAGAAAGTCCGCTCGCCGAAGCTGAGAAACTGATTCTCTCTGAAAAGTATTATGAGGCGATCCTCGCCCTCGAACCGCTATTGATGAATAAAGAGAAAAGCAAAGCACAAGAAGAAGCACTCTGGCTGGCACATCAACTTGGTGAGAAAGTAGCGGAAAAGATTCGCGAGGTGTCTTTTGGAATAGGAGATCCGCAAACAAAGCAAGAGACATCGGCTGAAAAAATCCGAACCTTAAATAAAGTCGGGGCTGGTTTTTCTAACTCACCATTCGATACTGCGTATTATTACTATGATGAAGCTTTCCTGCAACAACTCATACAGCGCTATCCAGAGTCCCCGAAGCGAGCAGTTGCGGAATACTACCTTATCTTCGACGGGTTGAGTTTCCCGCGACAACAAAACCTCTCTCAAACGCTCTCAGTGCTCCACGCGTATATTGAGAAATACGAAAAAACAGGACGCGCCGAAGTCTACAAGGCGTACCTCGATATAGCACACATTCATCACGGGCTTTGGGCAGTGATGACGTTTGATAATCCCGGCACTGAAATGGCTTCATGGCTCGAAGATGACACCAAAAGTGCTGAAACACATAAAGCCGAAGCAGAGAAGTATTACCTGAAATATCATCTTAACCCGCACGGGCTTCCAGAACCTGAAGATAAAGGCTACGAACGTCTAAAGAACGGAGAAGAATTTGGTTGGGATTACATCATTTATGGCTGCTAAAAAGGCAAAAGCATGTATTATGACAAAAGAAAACACAATTTTGGTCTCTGAAATTGATAAGATACGAACCCGTTTAGAAAAAGGGGAATATCACCACGAAGCCTCCGTGTGTAAAGGGATTGTAGATGTATTGCTCCAGGGTTTGGGGTGGCCGACTGGCGATCCAAACATTGTCTATCCTGAATTCCCAACTCCCAATGGGAGAGTAGACTATGCCCTCTGTGATCCAGAGCGAAATCCGCTCGTCCTCATTGAAGCCAAGCGAGTAGGTAACCTTGCGGGTGCAGAAGAACAACTTTTTTCCTATACGGTTCATCTTCAAGACGTACCAATCCTCATCCTTACGGATGGCGAGGTTTGGCGATTCTTTTACCCAGCTGGAAACGGCAGTTACGCTGAACGCTTGGTCTGTGAACTGAACCTCACGAATACGGATAGCAATAATAATGCCCACCGACTTCAGCGATATTTGAGTTTTGCTACGGTATATAACGGCGCGGCGTTCAAAGCCATCGCAAGTGACTATAACGAGGTGGTACGTCAAAGAGAGGCATCAAGGCAGCTCCCGCTGACGTGGCAGAAGTTGGTAGACACAGGAAATGAACGCTTGATAGAGGTCGTCGCTGAGGCGACAGAAAATGCTTGTAGACACAAACCGAGCAAGGAGCAAGTCTTAAATTTTCTTAAAACGCTAAAAAATGATGTGCCTCCACCCGCTCCGAAAAATGGATCAACCCAAAAAGAGAAGTATCAGGCTTATTTTCTTGCACTCAACAACGAAATGACGCAACAGCATAACTTTACCGATGGGCGTTCCTACGCAGGAGCCGATTCAGTCTACTATTTCCGTTCGGGCTCCCCGAACATTTGGTATCATGCACACTTTGGTCAAGGGAGGCAAGTGTATACGGGGCTGGAGATTTATTTCAATGAAAAAGATAAGAACAAAAACTTCTTTGATATCCTCATAGAAAGGAAGTCTGAAATCAACGCCAAATTCGACGCGACTTTAAACTGGGAGCGGCGAGACGAACGACACAATTGTTTAATTAGATGTGGACGCGAGGGTGACATTAACGCCAATGAAAGTGAGTTAGCAGCGATTAAAGCATGGCATATTGAGAATCTGCTCAAATTCAGCAGCGTTTTTACCCCTGAAATACAACTTGCATTCGAGAAATTGGAGAAAATATGAATCAAACAAAATTTCAACAGATAAAAGGGAGAACTCACTATGAGAAGCATCTGCATCAGTTTTGTGGCATATATAATTCAACGAAAAAGAAATAGTACACAAGCAAAATTGACCGCTCAGTTAAAGTAATAGGGAGTCATCAATTCATAGGTTTCAATTGAACTGGGATTTCTCACAATTGATCGGTTCGTGTAAAAAATAAGTGCTAATGCAATT
>VXZK01000263.1 GCA_009845545.1 Candidatus Poribacteria bacterium | reverse complement strand
TTCAGACCTTGGGTCTATCCCGCACTTCAACATTAAACTGTTATAATGTCTATTGATGAAGTTATAAACATGTATCATTAATTCTAATGTTTACTATAGTTAGCGAAAGACGAACAGGACAGAAAAAGGGCAAGACGGGAAATTTGCCCTATGCCGCAGAGGAGCCGTTTTCTGATATTTCATAGTCTTTCAATCTATTTTGCAAGGTCCGGATGCTTATACCCAATATCTCCGCGGTTTTCGTTCGGTTACCGCCCTGCCATGCTAACGTGTCACGAATAAAGGCTTCTTCCACGGTTTTAAGGCTCGCGCCGAGCGGGACAGTCACTGTGTGTTGGTTTTCAGGCACGTGAATTTCTTCCGACACGTTGACCCGCGGTTTTTGGAATGCAAGAATTTCTTCAGGGAGGTCAGTCGGTAAGATGCCGTTGCCTTCAGCAAAAAGGAGCGCATGGATCAGTACATTTTCCAACTCTCGCACATTGCCGGGCCATGGATAGTTTTGGAGGCATGTAAATGTTTCGGGTATTATTTTACGCACGGTGCGCGCAACAGTACTGCCATGTTTCTCTATAAAGTGTTCTGCCAACACACGGATGTCTTCCTGGCGTTCACGCAATGGCAGTATAGAAATAGAAACAGCATTTAATCGATAATACAGATCCTTGCGAAAGGCACCATTCTCAACGGCTTGCGTAAGGTTGCAGTGAGTGGCTGCCACGATTCGGACATCCACTGGAATCGGTTTCACGCCACCAAGGCGTTCAATCTTACCTGTCTCAACTGCTCGTAACAACTTTGCTTGCAGGGGGAGTGGCATATCCCCGATTTCATCAAGGAATAGCGTGCTGTTGTGTACCCTTTCAAAGTTGCCGATATGTTGTGTCTTTGCGTCGGTAAAGGCACCTTTTTCATGTCCAAACAGTTCACTTTCCAGAAGTGGACCCGGAATGGCAGCACAATTGAGGGAAACCATTTCACTTGCCGAACGATCGCTGTTTTGGTGTAAAGCTTGTACTATCAACTCTTTTCCGGTCCCTGTTTCACCACAAATAAGCACCTTGACTACCGTATTCGCGACCTTATCGACTTTTTTGAGTGTCTCAAAAATTTGTGGACTACTCCCAATAATGTTTCTGTAATCTCCTTGTAACGTATCTCTTGTACGAACCTGAAAAGCAGCAAATTGCAACGCTCTTGTTTTTGTACTCTGGCATGCGTCTTCTACTTGTTGTAACATCGAGAGACAACTCCTATTCTCAGAAACCAATAGGACTGCCTCTGACTCAATATTTGCGAGTTGTGCAGTTCTATCCTCTGCCACAATAGCAGAATGATAACCGTCTTTTTCATGGAGGCTTCTAAATTTCTCGCTATATCATTGGACACGTCGCCTAAAATAAAAACGTTTGTTTTATCACTGGATTTATCTTCTTTAACTCTGTGAATCACCAATTTTACTCTTTTCTCCAGTCATTTGAGTATCCCACGATATATAGCGCGCAGTTTTCCGGTGTAATGCGCCGGTTTTTATGAAATTGCTATGGAAACCAACCGCGTTTGATTTATCAGTAGGTTATTTTCATGCAACGCCCCTAAAACAAAATAGAGGTTTCATAAGATTATAACGCGTATGTCAGGACGAAGGGTTGCATAAAAACATAAAAGTAATGATTCGGAAAAATTCTGTAATTTCAAATTTTGGCAAGTATTATCGTTTTTGTCTATTAAGAAATCTGCCGATTTTGAGGACGCAACACTCGAAATGCTGGCATCCGAGAAAAATTAAGGCTTTCTAAATATGAAGAGGTTATTGCATCCAAATCCCCATCGTTCCCGTTTCACGAGCTTCCAGCGGTTGAAGATGTCCGGGAGACATTCTGGATCGAATCCGTAATGCTCCTGCATCGAGAATCCCTCAACTACCCTGAGGGCTTTCAGCAGGTTTAGAAGTCCATCAACGCGAGGATGTGGCACCGTGATAATCACCTGTCCACCACGGTTTAAGTAATCCCAACAGGCATCTACAACTTCTGGAAGTAGGTTCATTGGGATATGCTCAACAACCGCTAACATGGTAATGACATCAAAGGTGCGGTTCTCCACGAAGTCGCGTGGAAAATATCCGGGTACGAGACGACACGTTCCGAATTCCATAATTTGTGTTAGATGCGAGTCGATTCCCACTGTGGCTTGGACGTGCCCGTTGAGGTAGTGTAAGAAGCTTCCATCTCCGGTACCCACATCTAATAGTGTCGCACCTTTTGGAACATAGGGTTCGGCCTTGGTAAACCGTAGGAATTCAAGGAACTCATCTAAGAATTTTCTCGGATACCTGTCGCTGTATGAGATTTTTTCCTTTTTGATGAACCGGGTTAAAGCGTTTTTCATGTTTTTTTCTCTCCCAAAAAAAGAATGGTAATCCGCGGAGGAGACAGTATTCGACAGCAACAGTGGCGAGTATTAGGCTACCTTGTTCCACGACGGGATTTTTGAAAATACTCATGCTTGCAAGACATGTAAAGGCGAGCATTTTAGTTACGCCGGAAAGAGCACGACTGATGCGCGAGCGAGTGAGAGCATGTGTCCATCCGATTTTCGGGTAACCAACGATGTGTTGCAAACCGTCTGTGATAAAGCCACGTGCCATGACGGTGATAGGCATCCAGAACGGTATGAGGTTTGTCACCGTAAAATAAATCCAGAAAGTGTTCTCAATGATTCTATCTGCAACTGTGTCAAGGACTTCGCCGACTTTTGATGTCTCATTACGTTTTCGGGCAATATAACCATCTAGAGCATCAAGCGCGAAGATCAACGCGATTGTTGCAATGAGCGCGATGTCTAGGTCGCGGTGCAGTCCGAACAAGGCAATCACTGCAAAGGTTAAGAAAAGGCGACTAAATGTTATAACGTTTGCAAACATACTCGTTTATTCCTCCGACTCTGTTGCAAGGTATTTTGGATTCGGTTGGATGTCGGGTGGGTAGTGAATCTCCCACACCTTAACGAGTGCCTTCTCAAAGTTTTCAGTAGGGTAAATAGGGACAAGTGCATTGCTGCTTGACTCGCCGCGTAACAAAGGGGCTGTGGCAGATTCCCTACCGGTTAACATGAGGTGTGTTGCATTGTGAGTTTTCAGGAACTCCAAAGTTTCGCGTTCGGTTTTGGCAAAGTTGACGTGCTGGTGGTAAAGGTGTATCCAGTATTGTAGGTAGTGATCTTGGTCAACGATGGTTTTAACCCCCGCGAGGACGTTGAGTTGACTTCCGTGGTTCCAGTGGGCGGCAACAACAGCAGTGTTGGGAATGTTGGTTTTCATCCAATCAAATGCTTGTGCGAGGCTGCCTCTTCCAGGCGTTGCCAGCCGGAATAGGGTAGCGGCAAACATTGTACGGTTTGCGTGTCCACCGACAGGTGTCCAGAACAGGATGATGGAGAGCAGAATCGTGATGATGGCCGTCTTTAAGAGGCGTTGTTGTGCGTAATGTTTCACTTTATTGCCATAAAAATTGGTAAGGAAGCGGAGGATGTCTGCGGTAAAAAAAGCAATGGACATCCCGACAAAGAAGTCGTGGCGCTGGGCATTGCGGGCAAGTGCTACCCAGAAAAGGAACCACATTATGAAAGCGATATAAGCCAATTCATTTTCAGTGGTGCTGTGTCGCCTCCATGCAAGGATAATAAAACTGATGACACAACTCACAATCGCAACGCCAAAGAGGATGTTTCCAACGGAGGTGCCAAAAAAGGTATCAAGCACGCTGCGATAAAAGGTCGTCGCTGTGAACAGTGACAGGGGTACTGCGAGCACCAGTCCTTGTATTTTCCAAAAACGAAGGACTGTCATGATCACACCGAGGCTGCCCAAAATAAAGACGCTACCATAACGGAATATCCAAAAAAAAAGAAAAGTATCCTCCAATTCGCCGACATTTTGCATCAGTGCGTTTTGACTAAAAGGTACGGTGGTTTCCGCAAAAGTGTGGTGCTGCAGGAAAATATACCCGAGCGCGAGTGCGATGCTTACGAGTGTTAACCCGAGTGCGAGGGTGCGCGAGTGCAGTTTTAGTATGTCAGCCCATCGCATTTTTGTGATGAGCAGGTGCCGGAGGGTGCGGATACTTAAAAGCACTAGCGGTGGCACCAGCATAAATGCAAAGAGATGTGTTGCAAAGAACTGTCCGCTCCGATAGGCCGGGGATGCGAGATAAAGCGTTGGGACGAAGGAACAGACCCATATTAGGTAGTATCTCAAACCTTCTTCCGCTTCTGAAGATAAAAATCGCCACAACTCAACACAAAGAAGGATACTGAGAAAAACACCGAAACCTTCCCAGCTGATACCGCCGAGAAACATGACAAAGCCACTAGCGAGCGTCCACAAGAGCCGTTTGCGTGTATGTTGCGTTTGTAAAGACGCGAGATAGGTTGTGACAGCGAGGATGCCGAGCATGAGGCACCAGGAATCTCTGTCGCTGAAGCCAGCAGTGCTGCGGACTATGGCACCGGGGAGGGTTGCCAAGAGTACACCGGCGATACTTGAAAAAAGCAGTCCGAGGGTTCTAAAAAGAAAAAGGCAGAGCGCGCCAAGCCCTATGCAAAAGCAGGCGACGGGGGCGTAGAGGGTGACGTGATATAGCGAGATCCTAGGAAATACTGACGCGAGAGCTTTGTGGGCGTAAGCGAGAGCGTAGGCGTAGAGATTGAGGGTTTGCCCTAAATCTCTTTTGCCCTAAATCTCTACCGAGCGGCAGCCAGCGGTGCATGTCGCGTGCGGGGAGGTGTCCTTGTTCGGCGACAAGGTGTGCCTGCCAGTAATAAAAATAAGCATCGGGTGCGGTTAGCTGTCCTGTTGGGATGTTAGCAGTACTTTGAATGCGGATGAAACAGGCGAGCACTACAATACTACTGATGAGTACTGCAGCACCGAGTGTTCGTGTCTTCATGAAGTTATTGGGTCTCTTTCTCGTTTTGCGTGGGTGTCCCATACCTTTCATCGAATCTCTTGCGCCGTTCTGCGTCTACATCAACTGGGTCGTAAAGACATTTAAGGAAAGTGGTGTCAGTGGAAAAGGTATAGATAATTCTATAAAAGAGCATCGGATCTTGGACCGCGATTTGGCGGCATGCGTCGGATTTGCCGTGTTTTTCAAAGAGGGCTTTTACCCAGCGGATATCTTCATTAAGGTGTGCTTGTGCTGTTATCAAAAGAGCAGTAAAAGCAGTCAATTTTGCCTCCCTGCGTTTGAGTATTTCTTTGCCTATTGGTTTGAAAGCGATCACCGGACCTAGCCGGTAAGGTTTACCGCTCTGTAGATCGGGTGGTTTATCCTTACCTCGTTGACTTGCTTCACTCGCCCAACTAGAGGTTGAGATGTGATGGATGACGAATTGTTCATCATCGGTTATCTCAGCTGCTGTTTCGATGTTGAGATAGTCTTGACAGAATTGTAGGTACCGGTCTTTTGGAGGTGTTACCTTGCTATCAAAATCCTCAAAGTCTTTGAAGGGCGCGAGTTTTGGATAGGTTTTGTCCAAGAAGGTAAGATATTCTCGGCTTTCGGCAAGTGCGCGCAGGTTTTTCAGTTTCGCGTCCAGCAGTTCATCGGGGAACTTTTTTTTCAGGATGTTGAACGTCTCTTTTTCGAGTGGATTGAGGGCTCTGTCTTCGTGCTTGTATTCCGGAGGCGTGTCAACTGCAAATAAACAGGTGTTTATTAATAAAAGCAGGCAGAGTACGATTCGGGTTTTCATGTATGCTCCTTATTTCGCTGCGATTTCCTGTGCTTCCGCTTTTTTGCGTTTGATATATGTGTTCATTTCTTCTTGGAATGCTGTGGTGTGTTCCGAACAGCAGCTGCAGGCTTTCTTTTTCGGTGCCGGTGTGTCCGTGGCAGCCTGCGCGGGGTCTATAGTAGCAGGCGGTGCTGTTGTTATTTGTCGGGGTGTGTGCCTTGGCAATGTATCGTTTGTGTAGCCGACGAACACAGAGGCGATTGCAACGAGGGCTAGTATGCAGGCAATGCATAAGACGTGGGTATCTTTCATTTTAATCGTTCTCCTTGTTAGGTTGGACGAGGTGTTCAAGGTGTGCGGCGACCTCGGGGTCAGATTCTTTAAGCCGACGGAGTCCTTCTTTGGGTCCGTATTGATTCAAGGTTTGCATAGCGGTGCTGAACCGTTGTGGTGAAAAGTGCTCTTTAATGGTGGTTTCAATACTTTCCTCCGTTGGGAGTTTAGGTATATCTCCGAGGTACTTCATGGGTTCGGCTTCAATCTCTTCATCGGTGAGGGGGAGTGTCTCTAGGTTCTCCCTTGCCGGTATTTCTTTCGCGGCAGCGGTTGGCAGCGGTTGGATCTCAACATTTTCTTCAACGAAGTCGTTTTGCGTTGGTTGAGTAAAGAATTCAGTTTCTATGGAGGGAGCTTCTAGCGTTTCCTGTGGGGATGTGGCATTGGCGACAATAGTTGCAGCATTCTGTCGGATGTTGTCAGCCCAGTCGAGGTCTCCGTTGTACCCGTTGAATTGCCCGCGCATCCAGGTGAGGTTTGCGTAATCTTTTCTAAACTCCATCATTCCAGCGACTGTATGGCGTACAATATCGTCGTCCGATGTTGAATCCGGGGAGGCCATTTCAAGAAAGATTTCGGCGAGTTTTTTTCGCATCATAGGTTCATAATCGGCGTATTCACCGGTTGGGAAGAAGTTGCGAAAATTTGCTTCCTGCGCCATTCTACCGGAGCTGAGCCCTTGGGATTCAAGAAAGTCCCACCAGAGTGTGAGATCGAAGCTGGGGTAATTTGCATTCTCCTTTTTCTGGTATTCTACAAAAGCGGGAGAGAGGATTGCCTTTTTAAATGCTTCCCTGCGCGGGGCACCCTCGGGTCCGTACTGATCGAGATTTTCGAGTGCCTTGTCTATTGCCCACTGTACATCATTGACATCTCGAGTGTTCTCTACAACCATTTTTTGTGTGAGCGTCATATTAGATGTGTCAGCTGCCTTTGCAGGTCTCGGTTCAGGGACGGTGACTTTATATATCACTACGGGCTCTATTCCTCTTGGCTGGCGCATCACCCATATGCCAACACCGATGACCCCAACTATTGCGAGGCAACCGAGAATATGCATCAGTTTTATTTTCATTTCTAACCTCCTGTATTTTGTGGGTGTTGCGCATAGAAGGCGCGACACCAAGGTGGAACACACAACAGAATCCCATCATCGCATTGTTTGATTTTTTCTACAAAATATTTCGGAAACATTCCGAACATGCTGAGAATCGTTCAGCATGCATGTCTCTATAAGATGATGAGCAATTATCGTGCCAATTGGAAGAACCTATACTGTTAGGGGGTCCCAGCAAAATATAACTATGCAAATTCTGCGCACTCGGCAAATTCTGCATACCTTACTCTGCATATTCTTCATAATTCCACAATATTAGGACTTACGCAATTTTGACCGTAACACTTGGTTTTAGAGGCAGATACTGAGAAAAACACGGGCATTTAGGGGCCACAGGCTAACAGCCTATGCTACAAAAGAGCACGCTGCGTAAGTCCTGAATATATAGACATCGGTGCAGGGTGCCTACCGATTATCACGCTGGAAGCGGAGCACGCCATTTTGTTTTGTGCCGATGTAGAACATATCATCGTCAACAGCAAGGGAGGTCGCTGTGTGTGGCAGTTCGGGGGCAATCTGTTTCCATGTGTTTGTCTGGCTATCTACTTGATAGACACCGCTATCACACACGCCGTAAGTTGTTACGCCATCGACTGCAATCCGGTCCACGATAAGTCTGTTCCTGCCAGCATCGGTGAGTCCGTGCCATGTCTCGCCATCGCGTGAACTCATCATCCCCATATCGGTTGAGACATAGACAGTTAAACCGGCAAATACAATCTCTTTGAAGTATCCAAACGGAAAGGCGAGAGACGCGGTGATGTCATTCCAAGTGTCTCCGTTATCAAGAGATCGGAAGAGGTCGCCTGCCCGTTTACCGGCATAGATCGTGTTCCCCGAAACGGCAAGGGTGAAACCTTTCCCATAAAGAGGTGAGAGTTCTCCACGATCTTTTAGTCCAGTATAGTACCATCCAGTTTCGCCGAACCGCCATCTGAAAAGTTTTCTCCGATATTCCATAAAAACGGTTTCCTCGGTGACGATCCCCTTCCCATTGGTCGAGTCCTCTTGAGCGATAAGGTGTAGGCTGTCCTGCCACAGCTGCTCTGTTTCACGAACATTGACACCAGTTTCCCTTGCTTTCCGGAGCCTTTTCTTCCATTCAACGTATAGGTTGTCTTCTCCGAAATCTGGCATGTCTTGAATAGGTTTCAGTACATCGTGTGTAAGAGATAAGCGGAACAGTTGAACCCGATTATCAGCAATGCTGCTTACATAAAGAAGATTATCGGTTGTGCTAACACTCGGCATCAGCAGTTTGGTACTGACATCTATGCCAATTGCACTCCATGAATCACCACTGTCTGCTGATTTGACCACCTTTCCAGCGGTGACTGCGTAAAGAATGCTTTTGACTATGACCAGATTCTGGATATCGGAATTTACGAGTCCCGCCATAAAGGAGTGCCACGTGACACCACCATCCGTTGAGCGCGTGATTCCAGAGACACCGGCTTTGTAAAAATTGTTTTCATCCAACGCCACAACAGGAAAAATACCGAGTGTAAATGCCTGCGGGTCACTCCCAGGATCTGTCCACGTCTCGCCCCCGTCATAAGAGAGTAGAATTCCACGGGTCCCTATCAACATAAGTGTGTTTCGGACTGCAACGACCTTGATTGCGTTGATCAACTTAGCTGAATGTTCGTGGGTGCTTGGTGTAATATCCATCCACGAATCACCGAGGTCAGTTGAATAGAAAACAGCGGCTGTAGGCCCGTGTTGTAGATCTGTGGTTGTCCCAACATAGATCCTACCTTCAGCGACTACCAACGATTTGATGCCTTGCGAAGTCGGCACTGGCAATTTTTCCCAGTCATCAGTGAACCGAAAAAGCCCTTGATTCGTTCCGACAAACAGCGTATTGTCAATGGCGAGCGCGTCCCATATACGGAAACCGTTTCCTATGGGTTCCCACTGGTTCCGGCCATCTTCAGAACGAAATACTTTGGTTTGGAGAACGAGGTACATCGCCGTGTCTGTGATGATCAAAGCAACCGCCCTTCCCTGTGGGCGCACCCCGAGGCTATTCCATGTCTGACCGGTGTCAACCGAGACCAAGAGTTCATCAAGTGTGAGGAGGTAAAGGGTGCCGTCGCGTTCTGCCATGACCGGATCAAACTCCCGATTCGGACCGCTGGCACTGACAAGCGTCCATACGTCCCTTTCTTCCGTGAGCCGATAGAGGCCTGTTTTGGTAATAGCATAGAGGGTTTGATCGGATGTGAGAAAGAGCCCAGCCCTTGAAACGCCGCCGGGTCCCTTTGTTTGGATCCACTGTGGTTTTGCTGTTGAAAGGTCGGTCTCGTCTGCTTGCGCAGCTGCGAGGGGCAGGGGTTCTGCTTGGAATCCAGATGCACCGTTTTTACCCGGCGTATCAGTATGCCCGAATCGGGTCAGGGCATCGGATTTGTGTTCCAATTCAAGGACAACAGGCGCGTCAATCAATTCTATTGTCATCTCCGATACGGCGTCCAAGTTGTAAGGTTGCTGAAAGCGTGATAACGTCTGTGGACCGAACCCCATCATCAGGATAACCAAAAAGGTCGATGCGAAAGAGAGACCCCACGGTATCCACGGTTTGCTCGCGGCAGGCGATGTCGGTTTGACATTGGCGATTTCGCGCATGATGTTTTCGGTGAGCGTTGGGGGGACTTGGAAAACACTTGAGGCATCATGGAGTAGATGCTCTTGTTTCTTCAGCCGCGCTCGGGCTCGATGCAGCCGACTTTTAACTGTGTTCGGGGATACGCCCAAGAATTCGCTAATCTTTTCGCACGACATTTCTGCCAGATAGTGGAGGGTTACGACAGTGCGCTCACTCTCCGGCAACTTTTCGAGGAGACGCTTAACAATGTCGCGTTGGCGTTCAAGAGAGATTTGTTCACTGTGTTCAGTTTCATATTGCGTATAGTAGAATTCCTCTAACTCTGATATTGGCGTTGCGTCCAGTGAAGTCATCGGGAGCCGTTTCTTTCGGAACCATGCGATACAGCGTCGCGTTGCAATCACATAGAGCCACCCCGTAAAATGATCCGAGGGTTTCAATGTCGATAATTTTTTGTAAACTTTCAGGAAAACATCTTGTGTAATTTCTTCGGCGATATGAAAATCGCCGATCTTCCGCCAGACGAGGGTGTGTACCCATTTCTGGTACTTGTTCACGAGTTCGGTAAACGCGCTTTGGTCACCGTCTAAGGTGCGCTGGATTAAGGCAAAATCACTCGTTTTCATCTATCTCCTCACAAAAAACTAAGAGTAGTCCCTTCATAATATTATAAACGCGTCCGTGAACCCAAAAGGTTGCATAAAATGCAATGCGTCCGATCACCGTATAAAAAAGAAGACGCACCGCAGATGCGCCTTTTAGATGGATAGTGCCAAGGATTGACAATCTTTTCAACTTGACACAGAAGGACAAGAATGGTATGCTGTCGCTAAATTTTAGTTATTTTCGGCACCTTCATCAATCCAGTCAATGAAGAGTTGGATTTGGTCACCGTCCAACGGTGGACCACCGGGAGGCATGCCGCCGCCATCAATGAACTCGACCACAAGGCTGCCTTTACCATCGCCAGCAACGAATCCAGGGCCGCGGTTTCCGCCTTTTTTGAAGGCATCGTATTTGCTGAGGTCTAACCCTGTAAAATGCCCAGCGACATGGCATCCTGGAACGGCACATCGTTCAGCAAGGATGGGTTGAATATCGTCTTTAAAAGAGACCCCCGGTTCTTCAACGACCTCTTCTGCCGGTGGTAGTTCATCTGCCGGAGGCGGGGATGGCGTTTCAGAAGGTGTTGTTGTCGGTTGTAGGACATCTGTCATACCGGTGGTATCTTCAGGGGTGTCGCCTTCGTCGCCACAACTCGCGATGAAGATTGTAGCAAGAAGTATGCTAATTGCCAAAATGGGAATAGAGATAATATGGGTCCGGCGGTTACGCGAACGCATAGAAGATAAATTTATCACAATAGGATTCTCCTTTTCTGAGAATGTGTTTTTGGGTAAGAATTTCGCTATTCTGTATATAGAATACCACGATATAGGGGAGATGTCAACATGAAAATTTTGATTAACACAGATATTACGCCAGAACAACAGCAGCAGATTGAAGCGGTTTCTGACAAGTTTTCGCTTGTGAGACCGGAGAATTCGGAAGCAGCACTGCGTGAAATTGTGGATACCGATATCGTATTCGGTGGCTTCAACCGCTCGCTTTTTGAGAATGCGAAACAACTGAAGTGGGTGCAAGTCCTCTCTGCCGGTGTTGATGGCTTGCTCTTTCCCGAATTTGTCAAGAGCGATGTTACCCTGACGAGCGCGAAAGGCTTCGTTGGACCGCATTTGGCAGACCAGACGTGGGCATTACTCCTCGGACTCCTGCGAGGTGTCGGTCGCTCAGTGCGCGAGCGGACATGGGATAACCGGATGTCGATCCGCCACGCGACTTGGGAATTGAGTGAAGGCACGCTTGGTATTGTTGGGCTCGGTGGAACGGGGATTGACGTTGCGCGCCGGGCACAAGGGTTTGATATGCGGGTTATCGCTGTCGATCCCGAAGCGGTTGATGCCCCCTCATTTGTCCATGAGGTTTGGAAGATGGATCGGTTCCATGAACTTCTTTCGGCATCAGATGTTGTCTCTATCTGTGCGCCATTGACACCGGAGACGCACGGTATGTTTGACGATGCGGCATTTGAACAGATGAAATCGCACGCGTTGCTCATCAACGTCACGCGCGGCCAGATTGTAGACGGGCCGGCACTGCTCCGGGCACTTACTTCAGGAAGTATTGGGGGGGCAGGGTTGGATGTCACGCCTGAGGAACCGCTACCTAATGACAGCCTGTTATGGGATCTGCCGAATGTGATCGTTACACCGCACGTCGCTGGGGGGTCGCCCATCCGCTTGGATCGGTCGGTTGGCCTGTTCTGTGATAACTTAGAACGATTGCTCGTGGGTAAACGGCTTCTCAGTGTGATTGATAAAGAAAAAGGCTATTAGACACGCATTTAGGCTGTGCACGTGGAAGCAACGCGTTTAGATTATTTCTCTGATCCCTTGATGGCTCCCCACGTCACAGCCATTTTATTATGCGGTTGCACTGGTAATGAATCACCAACCCAGCGCGGCGAAATTCGGAAACCCACGATCCACACAGAAAAGCAACGGATTCTTAAGAATCCCACTGCTTTAGCTGTGGGAGTATGTCAACGCTTCAATCTAATTCAGCGATCTTGACGAGTTGTTTTCCGATATTGCCGCCTTTTAGCATGCTAATGAACGCTGCTGGCGCGTTTTCGATGCCTCCTTCTTCGATCGTTTCGCGATATTTCAACTTGCCTTGCCGCAACCATTCTGACATCTCAACGAGTGCCTCTGGGTGCTGATCGGCGTACTCAGAGACGAGGAACCCTTCGATTCTCGCACGTTTGGTAATCATGTGCCAGAGGAACCGCGGCCCTGTCTCCGGCTTTTCTAAATTATACTGAGAAATTTGTCCGCATATAACAACGCGTCCCTTGATTCTTAAATTGAGGAAGACAGCATCCGTGATCTCGCCGCCAACGTTGTCAAAATAGACATCAATACCATCAGGCAGCAGCGTCTGGAGTTCGGTGTGGTAATCGGAGACCTCTTTATAATTAAAAGCCGCATCAAAACCGAGTTCATTGACGATATAATCGACCTTCTCATCGGTGCCAGCGGAGCCGACAACCCGACAGCCTTTAATTTTCGCAATCTGTCCGACGACAGAGCCGACTGCACCTGCGGCACCAGAGACAAACACCGTCTCGCGCGTTTGAAGCTGTCCAACGTCAAGCAGCCCAAAATATGCTGTTAACCCCGGCATACCGAGAATCCCTGCGCCTGTTGAGATAGGCGCGATTGTCGGATCAATTTTCCGCAACCCATCGCCCGCAGTAACCCCGTATTCCTGCCACCCGATATTCGCATTGACAATATCACCGACCTCAAAATTGGGATGCTTTGATTCAATCACTTGAGCAATAACACTACCGACCATCACTTCATCAATTTCGACCTTGGCGGCATAAGATTTTGCTGCATTAATCCGTCCCCGCATGTACGGATCAACGGAGAGGTAGATAGTTTTCGCCAATACTTGACCGTTTTCGGGTTTCGGTATGGGGACTTCCACCAAATTGAAATCTGATTCTTTCGGATACCCTGCGGGCCGAGAGGCGAGGGTAATTTGACGATTCATTAATTAACTCCTCTTATTGAATTGGACGGGATCTTCACCATGAATGACGATGAGTTCGTGTTGGGGCGCGTCCCAATCGAAAACTTTAACAATAGGCAGGATAACGCGCACCGCCAAACCGATACGCCGTTTGTCAGAGCGATTCGCCTCCGAGTGATGCAACGTGCGCTCATTAAAGAGCACAAATTCGCCGGGCTGCATCTCCAAGTTGACAACATTGCTTGTATCGACGAACCCGAGGTCCCCCATCTGATTGAACGCCATGTCGGAGGTCGCTTTCACGTGAGGTATAACTTTGCGGTGTGAGCCGGGTACGATCTGGAGGCAGCTATTTTCCAACGTTGCTGAATCGATAGCAATCCATGCCGAGATAATAATCGGTGGCTCCAGGGGCCAATAGTTGAAGTCTTGGTGCCACGGAATCTCCTTTGCTCCCGGTTCTTTGACGAAAAAGTTCGTCCGCCAGAGTAGCAGGTCTGGTCCGTACAGGGATGCCATCCGTTTGATAATAGCTGGGTGTGTGGCAAGATTGTGGATGACCGGGGAATCAAGATGGCGATTATGCACCCTATTTTTATGGTCAGGCGCGTCGGTTTCAAGCACTCTTTCAATTGCTGGTTGCATGTCGAGCATCGCTTCGGAGTTACAGAGTGTGTAAGGACCGAGGTAGCCCTGCCGCCAAAACTGCTCCCTTTCTTCAGTACACAATATATGGTTTCCGTTTTGCATTGAATAAAATCCTCATATTATTATTTCCACGGATAGAACTGAAGTCTTGTCAGTCAATTGCGTAACGCTACTCCTGACAGACATGTACCTTAATCGCACCGGAAATTTTATCTGCAGAGACGCGGAAGGCTTCGCTGATCTCGTCAAGAGGGTAGTAGTGCGTCACCAATTTCGTCGCATCGACTTTGCCGGAGTCTATTAACTCAATCGCCGCTTCAAAATCTGTCTCCATCCCGCTATAACCGTAGCAGTTAGAACCTGTAATGAAAGCCTCCGACCAGACGATAGTAGAGAGGTTCACTTCAAGCGGTTTATAGTACCCGGCGACGAGGACAACAGCACCTTGTTTCCGAACGATAGTGGTTGCGGTGTTAAAGTTCTCCGCACCGCCCACCGTTTCGATCACTGCGTCAAAACCGATGCCGTTTGTGACATCCTTAGCGTATTCCTGAACATCAGTATCGCCAACGTTGACGATGTGATCTGCGCCGAGTGCTTTTGCCAACTCTGCCTGCTGTTCGTATTTAACGGTAATCAAGGTCTCCTTAATACCCGCGGCAACTGCATCCGCCAAACAGAACTGCCCAATGGTGCCGCCACCGATAATAGCGATTGTGTCTCGGGAGTTGGCACCCGAACGTGCGACAGCCCGATGTGAGACAGCGAGGGGTTCAACGAGCGCGCCTTGTTCAAACGTCATCGCTTTCGGTAATTTAAAGAGTCCTGAATGGTGCGTCGCTGTGTATTCTGCGAACCCGCCGTGCATGTTTGGAGAAATCCAAGCTCTATTGAAGCAGAGATTATACTGTCCGGTTTCACAATACTTGCAGGTACCACAATGGGAGAAACATTCTACAGCAACTTTGTCTCCGGTATCAAACGCGGTTACGCCATCGCCGAGAGCCGTGACGACCCCACATGTTTCATGTCCGGCTGCGTTTTCATGTGATTGTCCCCAATGCCCGAAATAACTGTGCAGATCGCTGCCACAAATACCTGTCTGTTTGGTGTCAACAAGGACAAAGCCCGGCGGCGGCTCGTTACGTTCAACCTCACGAATAGCGATTTGTTCGATGCCTGTATAGATAGCGGCTTTCATTTTCATGAGAATTCTCCCTTTTTATCTGCAGACTCTAATATTGGGTTCTGGCAAGTTGTGTTACTTTTGTCTGTCAAGTAAGTTTTGGCTGGCAAGCTGCGCCAAAAGTGCCCCCTTATCGGATTTTCCAACGCTCGTTTTCGGGATTTCATCAACAAAAACAAATTTGTCTGGAATCCAGAACTTAGGGAATTCAGATGCGAGTTGCTGTCTGAGGATATCTGAGATATTTTCGTCTGTTTGTTCTGCGAGTACAACGACAGCGAACGGACGTTCTCCCCACTTTTCATCAGGTATGCCGACAACCGCTGCCTCATGCACATAAGGATGCTTCAACAGTACAGTCTCTAAGGCGATACTTGAAATAGACTCTCCACCGCTTCGGATGAGTGCCTTCGCGCGGTCAACAATTTGCATGTAGCCATCCGCATCAATCGTAGCCATATCTCCCGTGCGTAACCATTTGTCGGTTGTGAAATGTTCTGGAGTCGGTTTAACTTTATAGTAGCTATTCGCTGTCCACGGACTTCGTACTTGTAGTTCCCCGATTGTCTCGCCATCCCAAGGCAGCTCCGTGAAACCGTTAGATGTTTCGGCTGCGAGCCGGAGTTCAACGCCCGGTATAGGTCGTCCCTGCTTTGCCTTAATTCGCCATTTCTCAGCATCCGACAAACTTCGGTGTGCACCGCGTAGTTTCGAGAACGTTCCGGTAGGGGACATCTCTGTCATGCCCCAGGCATGGCAGATTTCAACGCCGAGTTCCTTTTCGTAGGCTTCTATGAGGGGCAGTGGCACGGCTTCTCCACCGACGATCAATCGCCGCAATCTGCCGATATCCTTTCGCCTTTTGCGTAATTCAGGATACACCTTTGCCCAAACTGTCGGTACACCGGCAGCGACAGTGACACCCGTTTCGGCAATAAGGTTGGCGATACATGGTGGTTTGGCACCCGGTAGCACCATATCTGCGCCAACAAACATACTTGCGTAGGGCAATCCCCACGCCATTGCATGGAACATTGGAACGATCGGCAAGACGACATCTGCCTCCGTCAATCCGAAGACATCGGCTTGGTTCGCTGCCAGCGTGTGGAGAAACATAGAGCGGTGTGTGTAGAGAACGCCTCTCGGTTCACCTTGTGTGCCGCTGGTATAGCAGAGTCCCATCGCCCAATTCTCATCTCGGATATCCCATGAAGGGACGGGTGTGGCTTCAGAGAGTAGCCGTTCATAAGGGACATCGGCATCCGCAGAGGTCGGTTCAAAGTAGATAACTTTTTTACATGCAATCTTGTTCTGGAGCGCCTTAAATTGCGCTGTAAACCCGTTATCAACAAAGATGAGTTTGTCTTCTGCCTCGCCCACAATTTGTGCCAATTGCAAAGGCGAGAGACGGACATTGAGCGGATGGAGCACGGCACCGATGCACGGAATCGCGTAATAGAGTTCTAAATGTTGATAAGTATTGGAAGCATACGTCGCGACTCTATCGCCGCGCTGAATCCCGAGTTGAGTGATAGCGTTTGCCAATCGCTTCACGCGCTCGTATAACGCAATATAGGTATAACGATGCAGTGTGCCGTCGGGCAGCGATGTGGTGACCTGCTTATCCCCGTGTATGCGGTGTGCGTGTTCTAAAATCTGCGCGAGCGTCAATGGATAGTTCATCATTAGCCGTGTGTTCTTTCTAACGATGGGGTTTCGCTTTGTTTGTCCCGTTCCTTTTCGCAGTAACGGGTGGAATCCTGCCAAAGATGGGTTTTTAATGCATTCAAGGACACGAAAATTGAACGCTATACAAAAATTCTACCTATCGGAGCATAAATTGTGGCAATTTCCATTTATTTTAGCACAAAAACTGAGTTTGTTGTTAAAAAAAGTGATTCCCTGTGTTATTTTCCGACTTTAATTTGCATTTTACGGAAAAAATAGCGCATAATTAAACCGTATTTTATAGTGAATTTTGTAATTACTTATGCATTTTTGCTCAAGACCGTCCCCCTAAGGGAAACACCCCAGCAAAAACACCCGCTTATCAGGGGACTTGGAATTCACTATAATTGCGGATGTGTCGTAAATCATTGCGATCACGGTAATAGCAAATAGTGTTTGAATTCATAGAAGTCACACGATGCGATCTTTGTTGTAG
>VXZK01000107.1:11826-17412 GCA_009845545.1 Candidatus Poribacteria bacterium | reverse complement strand
CCTTATTATAGTAATGAAGTCGCATACAACGTCGAAATTCATGTTGCATTTCACAATTCATGTAGAAAAAAGGAATTCTTATAGTGGCGCAGACGCAAAAATCGATTCGCTGGTGGCCTCTTTCTGTTATCCTTAGCCTTGCTGCTTTAGGCATCATAGGCATCTGGATACTGGAGGCGGGCCAGCGCCAAGACAAGGTCTTTTGGATAGCCGTGGTTGTTATCCTTACATCCCTCCTTGGCATCTTGTGGCTACTCTGTTTTTCCCGTTTGCGGTGGCGGATTCGGTTACTTGCCGTTGCTATAGTCCTTTTGTGTGCCTTTCTCAGTACAAGTCTATTCCAGTTCAAAGGATTCAGTGGCGACCTCACCCCTATATTTGAATGGCGATGGCAGGAGAGACCCACGACTTTTCGTCAGGATCCAGGCAGCACGTCCAATACCGAAATGTCCGTGATGGACTACCCCCAATACCTCGGGCAGCATCGGAACGGTGTCGTGTCGGGTATCCAGTTAAACCGCGATTGGGACACGCATCCACCGCAACTCGTTTGGCGACAACCGATTGGGGCAGGCTGGTCAGGCTTTGCGGTCGTTGGCAATTCAGCAATCACACAAGAACAGGAAGACGGCTGGGAAAAAGTGGTCTGTTATGAATTACACAGCGGCGAAACAAACTGGAGCCATCAAGACCTGGCACGCTACAATGCGCCTCCTGCAGGACTCGGTCCACGAGCGACACCAACGATCTCGGAAAATCGGGTTTATACTGTTGGTTCAACAGGCATCCTTAACTGTCTGGACTTTGAAACGGGTGAACAACTCTGGACAACAAATATCTTTGAAGAGAACGAAGCGAAACCGCCACCTTGGGGGGTCAGCATTTCGCCGCTCGTTTTCAATGAGCTTGTTATCGTCAGTGCCGGTGGCGCAGTCGCATACCACAAAGAAACAGGTGCCCTTGTATGGACCGGTCACCGAACCCAAAGCGGTTATAGTTCACCACTCGTGACAACGCTATTAGACACCGAACAGATTGTGCTTTTCAACCAAGGTTTAATCACCGCCCATGAACCGTTCACTGGTGAACTTTTGTGGAAACAGCCGTGGGTAGAAACTTATGCAGAATGTGTTGCGCAGCCGGTCCCGATTTCTGATGATACACTTCTCGCCTCAACCGGTTATGGTGCCGGTGCTAAACTTTATCAGCTCTCGCGTAACCCCACCGGTGAATTTGACGTTTCCATTATATGGGAAACGATAAATCTTAAAGCAAAATTCACCAATATTATTTATTACGAAGGCTATTTGTACGGGCTTGACGACGGTATCTTCGCTTGCATAAACCCAACTGATGGCACACGTCAATGGAAGCGTGGCAGATACGGACACGGTCAGACATTGCTAATTTCGGATGTCTTGTTGGTAACGACTGAATCTGGTGATATTGTCCTCGTTGAACCTAACCCAAAACATCATGTTGAACATGCACGTTTTGCGGCATTAACGGGTAAAACCTGGAACACTCCAGCACTTGCGGGGCGTTACCTTCTTGTACGGAATGATCGCGAGGCAGCATGCTATGAATTACCAGTCATAGATACGAAATGATTTGCAACTCTGATATATTCTTGCACTTATAATATTCATATTCCCTCGTATTCATTAAGGGTGAAAAAAGAGAAAGAAACAGGTCAGCAGAATGTTTAGACATATACAGAAGTTAGTCATACTTTTGATTAGTTGGAGTATAGTTCTATTGTTCCCGATATTTACCGCGTCAGCGGCTACGTCCGGGAACACCTCAAGCAAATACGATAGTACGATCGATTCGCCTTTGGAGGATGACTTTGACCGTTATATCAAAAGCCAGCGTCGTCGAAAAATCTTGGCAGGAACCGACCGGACTAGCTTCGTCGTCTACGATATTTCACAAAATAAAAAAATAGTGTCAATCAATGAAGATCGGCAAATGATGGCAGCCTCAATTATTAAGAATTTTGTGATGCTCGCCTATTTCCACGAAGTCAAATACGGTCGGCAAAAGCACACTGCTGTCAACAAAGGCAATCTGAGAGCAATGATCCGGTATAGCTCAAATCCGTCTACGAATTATTTCATCCGATTGCTCGGTGGGCCGGCACAAGTGAACCGAATATTGAAAGCCAATTATCGCTACTTCAAGCAGACGCGGATTGTCGAATACATTCCGGCCAGTGGACGGACGTACAAAAATATGACCTCCGCTCGCGACCTGAGCACATTTTTCTTGCGGCTGTGGCAAGGTAAACTCCCTCATTCCGAAAAGATGAAGTGGTACTTCAAACTCAAAAATGGAGACTATATCTATAAGCAGACCTATATTCCTGCTTCAGTGGAAGTTTACAACAAAACTGGCACCGTCTATGGGTTAGTAGGGGACGGTGGGGTATTGGTTCTCCGCGACCCACAAGGCAGAGCAAGGCCGTACATTTTCATTGGACTGATGGAGGACCGGACGAAGACAAACCGCGGAAATCGGTGGCAATCTTTTTATGATTGGAAAAATCGGCGTGCTTATATCTTACGCAGACTTTCCGAACAGGCTTACAAGTACATCTATGAAAAGCACTACGGTGGCCGATTAGTGCGCCGCTAACGGTGCAAGGGGACACTTATGCGACGCGTTGTTGACATCGGCAGACGCATTGAACTCATACCCATTGATCCACATTTCCACGACATCACTATAGGGCTCTATCGTCAGCAGATTGTCGATCCAACCACTGGCAAAGATTCTCCTGCTTTCTTGGTTCATACCTACAGCCACATTTCCGGTGCCGCCGAGAGAATCGAAAATGTGATGCAAAGCATGCAAATACTCGGTGGAATGCTGAGAACCGTTGACGGTTTGCTCTATTTCCCATGTAATAGTGCGCATGAAGCCGCGTGTCGTCGTGTTTTTTTGGAAGCGTGTAAACTCGCCCCAAATACGCTCATCGAACCCCGTCCACTCAACATACTCGATAAGAAATCGCAACTCACTATTACAGTCGATTCCGCAGGAAAAGGCATCTACCGAGTCACAGCAGATAGTGAGGGGCGAGGTGCATCACGGCGGATTTCAGCAATCGCGGGTGGCTTAATGAAATTGGGTGAAATGGAAAGCATCGAAACCGATAATAAAGACACTGTCGCTTTCGCTTGTGGGCAGCCGCACGATGGGCTGATCGGACTTCTGCTGATGCGTGCGCCAAACGTTAGAGTTGTCTTGCGTGAAGCAGAGATGGATGCCTCACGTGGCGTACTCACTGCACCGAGCCAACAGACCTAAAGGGAACCGAAGATGCAAAAAACAATGACCGGGCGTGAACGTGTACTCGCTGCACTCCGCAATGAACCCACTGACCGAACCGCTGTCTGCAATCCGACCTCGGTTGCCACCGTCGAACTGATGGATCTTGTGGATGCCCCGTTCCCACAAGCCAATCGGGAACCGGAATTGATGGCACGACTCGCTGCTACAGGCTATACTGAACTCGGCTTTGACACCATCATGCCCGTCTTCACGATTATCCAAGAATCCAGTGCGCTTGGCTGCCAAATTCAGTGGGAACAGAAGGATAACTGGCCCACCGTTAGAATGCGAGAACCGATCTGGGAAGATGTTGATGACATTACCATTCCAGACGATTTCTTGATCCATCCAGACACGCAATGTGTGCTGGAGGCGATTAAAATCTTGAAAAAAGAATACGGGGATGAAATCGCTGTTATCGGGAAAACGATGGGTCCCTGGTCGCTCGGCTATCACTGCTTCGGCGTTGAACCTTTTCTGTTACTGTCGCTTGACGACCCGGGCAAAACGAAGCTTGCGCTTGATCGTATGAAGGAAGCCACTGTGCAGTTCGGTGTAGCTCAAATTGAAGCGGGGGCAGATGCCCTGACGCTTCCCGACCACGCTACAGGCGACCTTGTGAGTGGTGAATACTATCAACGTTACCTCCGCGACTTGCACATCGAATTCGTTGACCGAATTCCGATCCCTCTCATCCTGCATATCTGTGGACGTACAATTGACAGAATGGAGTATATCGCGCAAACCGGCATGGCAGCGTTCCATTACGATTCCAAAAACGAACCGCAAGAATCCATGGACATCGTGAAAGAACGGATTGCGCTTGTTGGAAATATCAACAATCCTGAAACACTATTTTCCAAAGAACCGGAAGATGTCAAAGCAGAGGTGATAAAAAACCTTGATGCTGGCGTTCCGCTGATTGGACCGGAGTGCGCGATCCCACTTCAGACGACCATCGAAAATCTCCAAGCAATCCCAGAAGCGGTTAAGGAATGGCACCGTACGCGGGGAGAATAAAGACAGGTCGGGATAGACACACGCGAAAGCCTTAATGGAGAAAACACATGAAAAAATTGATTTGTTCATTGCTAACACTAAGTTTAGCACTACTCGCTTTAACAGCAAGTTCCGCCCAAGAAGATACAGACATTGAACGCTTGAGGGCAGCTGATGTTAATGCTGATGGGATGATCAACATCCTCGATTTGGTGGTTATCGCCTCACACTTTGGTGAAACCTCCACTGCAGATCAACCTCTGAACACAGATGTCAACGGTGATGGTAATGTCAATATTCTTGACTTGGTGCTTGTCGCGAGCCATCTTGGCGAAACCGTCAGGCCGCCTGTGGCGTTCGTGAGTGTAGATCCAGCGATTGACACCGAGATTACGGTGAACGATCCTATCACACTAACCTTTGATAATCCGCCAGAGGATGTTACTGTCAGCGAAGGTGTCGCTACGATTACCGATAATACCGTCACAATTGTTGGTCCCTTCACCCCCGGCACGCTTGAGTTGACGATCACTTGGGCTGATGGTTCACAAACGCTCAATTATAGCGTTCGGCAGCCTGCGGACTTCGTGAGCGCCGATCCAGAAAGTGATGCGGAAATTACCACAAACGACACTATCATCCTGACTTTTGATCATCCACCAGAGAACGTTACTGTCAGTGAAGGCGTTGCTACAATCTCTGATAATACTGTCACAATCGCTGGTCCCTTCACCCCCGGCACGCTTGAGTTGACGATCACTTGGGCTGATGGTTCACAAACGCTCTCATACACTATCAGACCGTTTGTCGTATTCGTTAGCGCGGATCCGGAGAGCGGTGTCGAGATTACCGCGAACGATAGTATCACACTGACTTTCGACAATCCACCAGCCGATATTAGCGTTAGTACAGGTGTCGTCTTAAGCACTGGTAATACTGCGACGATCACGGGGCCTTTCACACCCGGTGATCTTGAGTTGAGCATCACTTGGGAAGATGGAACCGAAAACCTTTCTTATACCGTCAGACCGCTGGTCGCATTCGTTAGCATTGCCCCGCCAGTTGATTCACTGCTTACGATAGACAGTAGCATCATCGTTACGTTCGACAACCTGCCACAGGATGTGACAGTCAATACAGGCACTGCCACGATTGATGGAAACAGTGTCACGATCACGGGGCCTTTCATACCCGGCGATCTTGAGTTGACCATCACTTGGGAAGATGGCAGTCTACCGTTCACTTACACGA
>VXZK01000107.1:0-11726 GCA_009845545.1 Candidatus Poribacteria bacterium | reverse complement strand
GATCTTGAGTTGACCATCACTTGGGAAGATGGCAGTCTACCGTTCACTTACACGATCGCCGAACCGGATACGGAGTCCCCGACGATCACCGGTGGAACTATCAGTGATGGCGACACGGACGTTGACGCTGAAGTGATTAACGGTAGCGCATTGATTGAAGTCGAGTTCAGCGAAGAGGTTAGTGGCACCCTCACACTGCAAACTGAAGCAGGCGATGATGTCGGATGGATCGGCACAATTGAAGGTAACAAAGGGACACTTGAACTGGTCAAAGGCAAAGCACTTGATCCGGAAACTACATACGTCATTGCGGGAAAAGTTGAAGACGCTGCGGGTAATGAGACAGATATCAACATTACTTTTATGACCGCCAGTCCATACGACGGCATCCCTATTGAAGTTACCGATGCGACATTTGACAGCATTGTGCTTGCGTCGAAGACTCCCATCGTGGTTGATTTTACAGCGGAGTGGTGACATTTTTGCCAACAAATGGTGCCAGTTGTCGCCGAAATTGCTTTAGAAAATCGGAATACATTCGTTGTCGCGAAGTTGGATATTGATGAAAGCCCGCAAACAGCCCGGAAATATGATGCTATTCGCATACGTCCAACTTTCATCGTATTCCAAGATGGAGAGATTGTCGAACGTTTCAGAGGCGTAACGCCGAAAGCCGAGTTCGTCCAGAAGGTACTTAACGCGATAGACCTTGAGGAAAATTAAGGGAAAATATCAAGTATAGCGGTTGAAAAATGCTGCGAGTGCGGGACGGAGGCATAAATACTAAGGATAGAAAACGTATGAAAAAGTTGATTTGTCTGTTGTTAACATTAAATTTGACCCTTGGATTTTTGGCAATAAGTTACGCCGCAGATGAAGATTTCGATGCTCGGAGTGCATCTGATGTCAACACTGATGGCTTTGTGAATATCCTTGATTTGACGTTCATCGCCTCACACCTTGGTGAGATGCCAGCCGAAGATCAGGTTCCTAACCCGGACATTAACAGAGATGGGATTGTCAATATTTTAGATTTGGTGCTCGCTGCAAGTTACTTAGGCAAAACATCCGGTATCCCTTTTGAAGTTACTGATACTACTTTTGACGACATTGTATCGGGTTCCACACTTCCGATCGTCGTAGAGTTCAAATCTGAGTTCTGAATATACTGTATATTGATGAAACCTGTGGTCGCAGGGGTAGCATTAGAATATCGGGATACCTTCACTTTTGCCAAGTTGGACGTGAACACCCAACCACAAAAGACCCGCGAGTATAACATCCGCGGAACACCGACCTATATCGTATTCAGGGATGGAGAAATTGCAGGGGCGTTTGTAGGGGCAATGTCGAGTACTAAATTGGTAGAGCAAATTCTTGGCATCTTAGAACTCGAAGGGCCTGAATAGGATTTTATACTCAAAACTCTATAACCTAAGCGGTCCGCTTGGAAAACACTCCCACCCGAAAGGATAAACCGTCGCGGTGGTAAAACCACCACTCCAATAGTAGAACGACACATGCAAGCAGTGCCGGTATCCGCCATACTTCCTGTGTCATGGTTTGTAATTCGCCTGCTATCGCTGTTGGTACCTCTGCGGCTGGTGCTGTTCCAGGATGTGGAAGTGCCGATTCTTTCCGATCTATCAAATTAACCGTGAATCGCTCAAGCTGCCTGTCATCAGCAAAGAGCGTGTAGACACCTACCTGATCCGTCTCCGTAAATATGGAATCCACCACTTCAACCGTCTTGTTATCAGGTTTCTGCACGTGAAGAGCAATCTCCTCGCCTATTGGTGCGATCCTTACATGCTCTCCAGTGCGAAACGCATGTCGGGTCTGTCCTTCTTGAAACGCAAAGGATTGGAGCGGGGCACTTCTTGCCTCAAACCACTCTAAACAGTGATAGAAAAATAGCTGTCCATCCGGGACAGTTAGCGCGAAGGAAGGGATATCAAGGTTGAACGCATCAAATTCAAAAACAAGGAATTGACTGCTTGATTCTTGACCGAGCCATATCAATGTCCCCTTCTCCGTTTCAATAAGCGAACGTCCAGCGAGCGGCAATTTTCGGTACGTAGATTCCAGTACTTGTAATCTTTCCATCAACACACCTACCATGAGCGGATGGGTTCTATCCGTCTTGATAACACGCAGAGGTGCTGTAACTTCCTCAACGACGCGGGCATCTTCTGGTATAAAGGGTAGGTTGCTACCGGGGTTGATGAAGACCAAGTGTGTTCCGGATGCAACTTCAGAGAAACCACCGAAAGCCTGGCGCCCAGCGCGTGTACCACCATCAAAAATTGCGATATGCGCGTCACCCGTGCCGTGATAATCCGCGGGTGACACCAGATGGAGTTGGACGTGTTTTCCGTATGTGCTTAACAATGCAGGCAGTGAAGACTTTGGGTTGTCACTGACAAGCAAGATTCGCAGTTGGGAAACGGTAGACAGGAGTGCAAAAGCACTGTTATCAACGACAAAATCATCCTCATCATCCTCTAACTGAAGATGTGCACTAATAACCTTGTCCTCTAGACCGCTCGGATTGTCGGAAAAAAGGATAGATTTCATTTTACCCGGCGCGATAGAGGCTGTTTTCTCATCAAAAGGTTCTCCTTCTACCGCCAATTGCACGTCTAATTCTCGCGGAGTCTCCGTGAAATTTCGGATACCGACCAGCACCTTGTATTCGTCCGCTACGATTTCAACGCTGAAATGAACGATCCCGACATTCTGCGCTGCCCCACCGACTCCGATTTTATGGATCGGCAGCGATATATCTGGCAGGTTTTCAAAATTATCGCTGATAAAGAAGATTTTGTCTTGTGGTGCCTCTGCATAGTGTGTTACGGCATCAAAGACAGGTTGGAGATTGCGTGATGCCTCGCTTTTGGGGATATTTTCTATTGCGTGCTGGAGTTTGGCTGTATCGGTTGTGAAGGCGACTTGGACAGGGGTGGCGTTTGTTAGCATCAGCATCATTCCGCCCTCTGCAGCGCCCTGTTCAATGTGCTGCAGTGCCGCCTGTTTTGCCAATGCGAGACGGGTTTGTCCCATCTCTGTTGACGACATACTTGCGGAGTTATCAACGATAAGAATTGCCCGTCCCGGCATAAATCCGGGTCTATGCAATGCCGGACGTGCTGCGCTGAGCGTGACCATCAACAAAAACAGTACTTGTAGCATCAGGAGTAATAGGTTCTGGAGTCGTTGAAAAGGGACATTTGCTCTCCGATCCTCATCAGTGGAGAGCCACAGCATAATGCTGGGGACGCGGTAGGTGTGGCGGCGCAATTTTAGAAAGTGAAGTGCTACCACAATTGGGATGAATCCCAACAGATAAAACGCGGCGGGGTTCAGGAACTGCATTTTTGCCTCTCCGCGGACTTTCGGTGAAAGGTGCGACTAAGCGTTCTCCTCTTTTTCTTTTAGGCTTTGCATCACCTCTTCGGCATCCTGTTTGCCGACTTCACCATAGTTTTGTAAGCGTTCACACGCCGCCCGAACTTTATCGTGTTCGTCAAGTTCCAAATAGAGGCTTGCCAGATTCTTGTGCATTTCCCGAAATACGCCTGGCCAGTTCCGCTCGCCTTCTTTGTCAATGATACGGGTTGCATTCTCAAGCGCGGTGTTGACGACCTCGTCTAAGCCGGCCTTCTCTTCATCTGAAATACGAAAATCTGGCTGTTTGCGTTTTTCGTTGTAGGCTTTGAGTTGCCCAATTGCTCTATCACATTCGTTGTATGTTTTTTCTATGCTTAACGCGCCTTCAAAAATTTTTGATAAAAATCCAAATTTCATAAATTCTCCGAACAGTATAGGTGGGGTGAGACGTAGGTCTCACCCCAAAAATAATGGTGTTAGAAATCGGTTTTCAGTTCTCCCCAGGTTGTTGCCAACTTGTTACGGGCTTCGACTGCAAGCACTCCCGGAACGCTCATTTCCATTGATGCTTGAATTTCCTCTTCAGTCAACGCTTTGGCGTATATGACGACTTCATCGATAATCGCGTCCTCAACTTTGTGAAGGGTTGGGTTTTCCCCTGCGCCGATGTAAATCGCCGCCTCTTTATGCTCAGGCAAATCAAAATTCTCTGGCTGCGCACCAATAAATTCGCCGTTGATATAGATTTTACCATCCTTTCCGTCGGCAACCATAACGTAGTGGTACCACTCATCTAATTCAAATGTGAAGTTCCCGAGACTTTTGTCAGCGTGATGCCCGGCATCCCAGAACGGGTTGAAATTTGGGTTGACCATAATCCGGTATTCGCAACACCCAGCAGCAGCGGCTTCAATTGAGATAATCCCATCGTACGCGTTGTGTGCATTAAGGTAAAACCACGCTTCCATCGTGATTACGCCCTTTTGGCCGATCGGAACGATAAAATCATTCGCAGCCATCTGGACCACACCGCCATTGAGACGCACCGCTTTCTTGAATGCCCCATCAACAAGTGAACCCTTTCCAACCAGTTCTGCCTCGTTCCCGTTGCCGGAATCATCTAAGACCTTCTTGCCATTCAGTCTGTCAAAAGAGTAATAGACAAGGATGTCCGTTTCCTCGACAGCATAAGAGAGCGTAGCAGCAAATACACAAATTGCTGAAAGCCCTAATACGATTATATTTTTAAGCATCTCTATACCCTCCTTGAGTATTTTAACTAAATCAATTCTAACATAAATGGGCAGCAATGTCAAAACATTATTTGCCCCAATTGCTGTTTCACTCCATTAGTCCGATAGCTTTGAAAAAGGTTCATTATTGTCACTTACCTCATTGTTTCATGAAAGGTATACGGAAATCTAAAGGTTGCTTATATGGGAGGATAAAATGGCTCGGTTCTACTAAGAAATTTTCACCTTGCGGGTTAACGCGTAAAGTGCTACAATAACGACATGACATTCCTTGAAGCGATTCTCCTCGGTATTTTACAAGGCTTAACCGAATTCCTACCCATTAGCAGCTCAGGACATCTTGTTTTAGCACAACAGTTCCTCGGATTGAAGGAACCTCTCGTCTTTTTCGATGTGATGCTGCATGTTGGGACGTTAGCGGCTGTGCTTGTCGTATATCGTGAAGCGATAGGGAAGTTAGCAATCGGTGGCGTTTCTACGCTTGGAAACTCACAATTTTGGCGGAAGCCGAGTGCGGGGTTCAACGCATCAACCGAACTCAAGTTTATCTGGCTGATATTGCTCGGTACCATTCCGACCGGTGTTATCGCGGTACTGTTCAAAACGGAGTTAGAATCTTTTTTCGATGAAGTTCGGCTTGTGAGCATTATGCTAATTCTGACCGGCGTTATTCTGCAATTGCCTCGCCTCCGCAAACAAGGTGTGGAGAGTTCTGATGCTTCAACGGGAAGTTTGAAGGCGTGGCACGCGCCGCTCATTGGGATTGCGCAAGGCTGCGCGATTACACCGGGCATCTCTCGCTCCGGTACAACGATCTCGCTAGCTCTGTTTTTGGGGATTCCTGCCAAAACGGCTGCGGAATACTCTTTTTTGCTTTCAATTCCCGCGATACTCGGAGCAGTTGCGCTAAAAATTCGAGATGTCGGAGACACCACCATACCCCTATACATCGTGGGTGCGGGGATGCTCGCCGCGTTTATAGTCGGTTATATCGCGTTGCGGTTGCTATTGGTTGTACTAAACCGTGGCAAATTTTCCCTGTTTTCCTACTACTGTATCGCTTTAGGATTGGTTTCGCTCTTGATCGCCTTAATCCAATAAGTCGCGACACATCCAAGGATTTTTTGATTATAGTGCCGCATTTCTGGTATGACACCGATACTGTTTAAGAGGTCACAAATTTTCCTATCGTTTTGGAGTGTGTTCCGGATCCACTTTTTCCCAGTACATCTATAAATCAGACTGGCGAGATACATCTGCAACGGTTTTAGTCTGAAGCGTTTGAGATAACGGAGTGGAAATCCGAATCCGTGCCCGGAAATAGCGAGCGTGCCCCCCGGTTTCAGGACGCGTGCGAGTTCAGTCAAGGCAAGTCTATCATCAGGGACGTGCGGCATGACGAGGAAGCAAGTGACGAGATCAAAGGTTTCATCAGCGAAGGGTAATACCGGGAGTGAGGCACGTAGTAAGATAGGAGCCGCGGCAGGTAGGTCTATTGAATTTTCGACTTGAGAACGCCCAAATACCAAGAATGTCTCATCTACATCAACGCCGATGAGGAGTTCAGGGGCATCGTCAGAGAGCGCGATAAGGAGATTCCCCGGTCCACATCCGACATCCAGTACTCTCTTGCCAGTAGCATTGATATTCAGCGTATCAAGTTGTTTTCGCGTCGTGCCACGTTTTAGTTCACGATAAGCGTTTTGAATGTAGGCAGCATGCCATTTTGTCATTTTTTTTAACTATTGGGTTTCTGCTCCGTTTTTTCAGGGTTTTCGATCAAGTCAATCACCATCGCATAGCAACCTATTAGTCTGTCACATCTAAAATGAAGGGGATATGTTTCGGTATCGGGCGAGGGGACCTCGCCCCTACGAGGAATATAACCTATCAAGATAACGTTGACAGAACACTATAAACATCTTCCAATTTCTGCATAGATGCCGCGCTGTTGAACTTCTGTTGAATGGTTGCGCGTGCATTTCTGCCTAACTCCGCCGCAAAATCCGGTGTAGTTAGCACCTGATGCAGTGCTGATGCCAACGCCTCAGAATCCTTTGCTGGCACTCGGAGGCCGTTCGCCTCGTTTTCAACCAGATTTGCGATACCAGCCAGATCCGAGGCAATGCACGGCATCCCGATTCCCATCGCCTCAATGAGTGCATTTGGGGAACTCTCGTGTAGCGAAGGGAGGACAAAAACATCCGCCGTTAGCAGTACAGAAAAGACATCCTCACAAAAACCGGGGAACGCGACCTGTTCCGAAAGCCCATATTCTGCTACGAGTGCGCGGAGTTCCGCCTCAAGTTTACCTTCACCGAGAAACGTGCATCGCCACACAACATTTTCTTGTTTCAGTAGATTTAACGCCTCAATTAGGTACCGATGCCCCTTTTCGGGTGCGAATCGTCCGACACTAACGATTAACTTTTCGCCAGTTTCAGGTGTTGGTTCCCGCTGCTCCCACACTTCAGTCGGTAATTCTAATAAGTTGGGGATGCTATGAATATTCTTATCAGGGTATCGCTGGCAGAGGTAGCGTTGAATCGGTTCGGAATTCGTCAGCAGGACATCGGCAGTATTATAGATGACCTTTTCGGTGAGCCAGAGTCTGAACTTGCTGTATCGGGCGTGGTAATCCCCGCGTTGTGAGGCGACAAACGGGACCTGCCGCCAAAAGCCACATCGACGAGAAAGTCCACAGAGAAAATTAGAATACCACAGCCAACTGTGTACAATGTTGGGTTTAATGGCGTTGACAATACCAGCGATTGTGAATGCTTTTTCCAGCAAATGCCTGCGTTTGTCTCGACCAGCGAGTGTGGTTATCTCTCGGACACAAGGTAGTGTCGTGAGTTCTGCGACGCGCTCGCCCTCAGCACGACTTAGTACAACAGATACTTCATACCGTTCAGGCGGTAACTGCTCTAATGTCTTGAGCAGCTGCGATTCGGCACCGTCTTTTGTCATGGAATCAATGACATAGAGAATCCGCATTATTAGTTGTCAGTTATCAGTTTCCAGTTACCAGAAAGAGACGCTCCATCGAAAACCTCTTTATAACTGGCCCCTGGTGACTGATACACTGTTACGCTTGCGTCTTTAACTGGTTACTGGTTACTCCTACCAATACGTGTAAAGCAGTATTTCCCCCACGATGAGCTGCGTAACGAGTATTCCCGCGACCCAATAGAGATCAGACGTTGGGCGCGCCGTGAGGTGTTTGGCGACCGGAATAACAAAAAAGGGTACCATGAAAATCCAGATACGCTCCACTTCCATCGTAAACAGAGTCGAAAATGTGAAAAAGAGGAGTGTAATGAGGAAGCCGATGACAAAAGTGTCCGCGTTTTCGTGTCGGAGGATCCAAGGTGTCCGCGGTACATCGATTTCCTGTTCAGCTGCCAGCGCGTTCTGCCGCCATTCTCTTATCGTTGAGACAAGCTGTCGCAGATAGACGGTTGTAATTGGCAACCCTACACCGATAAGGAAGGCAAAAAGGTTGGCAAAACTCAGATGAAAATAGCGTCCGATGCTTTCGTACCCAGTCCCCATGCCCGCCTCGTCCTTTTTGATCGCTGCCCAGAGTGCTTCAATCGGGCGGAACCCAGTCAGAACGAAGAGCAAGAGGTAAAATCCGATGAATCCGGCACTCGCGAACAGCAGCACCTTCAGATATTGCACAAACCGTTTGCGTTCCAATAAGGCAATAACACACAAAAACACACCGACAACGACCGTAGAATACGTCATGAACATCCCGAGCGCAAGTGAGAGGCCTGTGAATAAACTGTAGGGACGGAATTCACGCCATTTCTGATCGGGTAAGGTCTCTCGCTCTCGTGCGACATAAAAGAGATAGACACTCAAGATCGGGAAGACGCTGAAGGGGCCGTCCATTGAGGTGCCGGTGAACATCACAAAGTTGGGGGTGATAAGGAAAAGAAGGAGTGCATAACGCGCGATCTGTTTGCCGTAAAGCATATCCGCAAGCCGGTAGATCGGTATCACCGTAAGCGCGGTAAAGAGGATTGTGATTAAAGATGCGGATATGAGATTGTACCCGAAGAGCCCAGAGACATGCCATAAGAAAAGCACACCTCCTGGCGGATGGGTGCGCGTGTGTCCCGAAAGGGTGTCAAACAATTCCGGTTTGCTATAATCCGTGAGAAACCTGCGGATCCCGAGTTCGTCGACCCGTGGCACATCGCCGTAATATTCCAATCCAGTCCGCGTATAGGGTTCGAGAAGCGTTAAGATCCGCCTTTTCTCGTCTTCTGCTCCAATTTCTCGGTATCCATCAATTTGGGCAACACTGATGTTAATCACGCAGAATAGTGCAATCGCTATCCAGATTAAACGTCGATTAGGCACTTGCAAATCAAGGCATAGGTAGCGGAAATACAAGTAGCACATACATACGACGATTGCAACAGGTAACGTCCATACGCTGAAGTCAAAACTCGGTTGGGCGTAAAGTGGCACAACATGGCTGTTATATCCGACCGCGCCTAAGTCAAGTCCTGTCTCGCGCATGATATATTTCAAAAACAGATGATACACACAGAAAAATAGCGCGAGCAACCCGATTTGGACAGGAATTGAGCGAATCGCTTTTTGGGTGTGCTGCTGAAAATCATTCATTATTTTTAAATATTAGGTTTTTGCTCCGTTTTTTCCGTTGTCAAAAACGGGTTTCCGATCAAGCGGATAGCAATAATTACTTTAAGGAGGTCTCCAAGGCGCGGGATCCGAGGCAATCAGCGTTCATTCGCTTGTAACTGTTGTGCTGCCGCTAATAGTGCGTTTGCCAAGAACTCCGGATTGACTTCGTCTCTCCCGCGGAAGGTACGTACGCGTTCACCTTTAACCTTTAAAACTGCGAGTTCTTTACCGCCCAAGTGAATGCCGATTTCGGCGTTGCGAGTTTCACCGGGTCCGTTGACTTCGCACCCCATCACTGCTACTTCCATGTTGATGTCGTGTTTCTCCAGAAGTTCCTCGACACCAGCGACGATATCCTCATAACCTGCATCCGGGTCACCACGCCCACAGAACGGACAAGAGACAACATTGAGCATGTTTTCTGCCATACCGAGGGCGCGTAGGAGCTCTTTTGCAGTCAAGACCTCCTCAACGGGATCACCAGTAATCGAGATACGGATGGTATCACCGATGCCTTCCATCAGAAGCGTACCGATGCCGAGTGTCGATTTGACGTGCGCCCGTCGAGGTGTTCCAGCTTCCGTCACACCGAGGTGTAACGGATATGGAACTTTCGCTGAAAGTTGACGGTTCGCCTCAATCATGCGAATCGGATCGCTCGATTTAACGGAGATAGCGATGTCCCTGAAATCGTGTGCTTCGCAGATATTGATGTGCCGCATCGCGCTCTCCACCAACGCTTCCGCTGTCGGTGAAGGGTATTTCTCTAAGAGATCTTTTTCAAGCGATCCCTCGTTAACACCGATACGGATTGGGATATTCGCTGCTTTCGCTGCAGAGAGTACTTCGGCAATCCGTTTCTCACTGCCGATGTTCCCCGGATTGATACGTACTTTTGCCACGCCTGCGTCCACCGCAGCAAGCGCATACCGATAGTTGAAATGGATATCCGATACTATCGGAACAGGTGCGCGTTTGACGAGCGCGCGTAGTGCCTTCGCGTCGGGTTCCTCTGGGACAGCAACGCGGACAATCTGCGCACCTGCTTCTGCACAGCGTTCTATCTGTGCCAACGTGGCATCAATATCGTGCGTCAGCGTAGTCGTCATCGTCTGGATAGAGATCGGACTTCCGCCACCGATTGGAATGTCGCCTACCATGATTTGCCGTGTAGGGCGTTTGTTGCTGAGTTGTAGGAGTTCTTTCATATTTTTTTACGCATTTAGTAGTTTTGGGATTAGAATTTTACGCCCCATAGCTTTAGTCCCGATTCAGTAATACGACTACGGTCAATAAGAGGGCGATTCTTTGATTTTCTACGAAAGTTGCATATTTCAATATGATCTTCAAGTATGCGTCTGAAGTCAGAGTGTGCGTATGGTGAAATTACAATTTCGTCTATAAGATCGCTTGCTGATGTTATCTGTAAATAATAAGTACTTGGACGAGGTAAATTGAGTTCCTCGCCTCTAAAAATTACTGGTGGATCACATTGGTCAGGTTTGTTTTTATCATCTCTTGCATATCTCAAAATCCGTATTTCTTTTTCAGCAGCAAAAGGCTTCGTCTTGTAGAAGAAACATAGTTTACCTTCTCGATTTTCTAATTGTTCTAATGTCATTTCAAAGTCTGATGGTTCTCTACTCGTATATTTAACTGGTTTAATAATGATTTCTTCAGAAAGTTTCGTTTTACAAAGTTTCGTTTTACCTTTTGAAGGTAGGTGAACCGTGACCTCGTTAAATATACAATCTAATAGTGATTTAGCATTTGTTTTTATCGCTACGGCTTCCTTTTTACCTGTATACCTGTCCCACATAGGCACATCCTCCCTTTCTGATTTATGCCATGAAGATACCTGTATTGATTGACGGTACATCTTCAATGTATCTTCAATATCTACTTCACGAGCATTAGGCATTTTTTCCAAAATTGCTTTTAATACAGCCCCTTCCGTTCCCTCCTGAAAATTAACGACACTAATTAGAGGTATCTGATCGTTTATAAGAATGTCAGAAATAGCTGAAAAACTCATATACCGCCAGAGCGTAATATCTTTGTCAGGTTCTAAATCAGGCCGGACATTTTTAGAATTTACTTGAGTTTTCCCCATTATTTATCTGTCTCTCTGAATGAAAGATTTTCCAAAACTGATCGCAATATGCCATTTTGAGATTGCTTCAGCTGAGTCTAACATTTGACTTTGTTTTTATTCAATGATACCAACTTTTCCATTAAATTCGTTTACACCTGTAAAATTATCTACACCTTGATGTTCAACAAAACAAGTTATGGGACTGACTTTTTTGTCTGCGTTAAAATCATTTGTCCATTGGATTAGTTCCTCTGTAATTGTGTAAGCAGGTTTTCCAACACTCCTTAATTCTACAATTATCCCCATATCTCTCCCCATACCTC
>VXZK01000323.1 GCA_009845545.1 Candidatus Poribacteria bacterium | reverse complement strand
AGAGGACTGAAAATATGGCAAGAGAAGTCCGACCGGACGAAATATCAAATATCCTTAAACAACAACTGCAACAGTTTGAACAGGACGTGGATGTCTACGATTCTGGCACCGTGCTGGAGGTAGGCGATGGCATCGCGCGGGTGCATGGACTTGCCAATGCGATGGCAAGCGAAATGATCGAATTCCCTAACGACATCTTCGGCATCGCTTTCAACCTCGAAGAAGATAATGTCGGGTGCGTTCTGTTCGGCGAAGACCAACTCATACACGAAGGCGACACCGCCAAACGGACCGGAAGACTACCGGAAGTTCCCGTCGGCGAAGCACTCCTCGGGCGGATTGTTGACGCGCTCGGTCAACCTATTGACGGCTTGGGCGATATTGAAACAGAACACCGACTTCCAGTGGAACAGAAAGGGTTGGGCATTGTTCAGCGGCAACCCGTTGGTGAACCGCTCTATACAGGCTTAAAAGCTATTGATAGTCTGACACCCATCGGGAGGGGGCAGCGTGAGCTGATTATCGGTGACCGTCGAACCGGCAAAACCGCTATCGCACTTGACACCATCCTGAACCAGAAGAACACAGATGTCTATTGCATTTATGTCGCTATCGGTCAAAAAGGTTCGACTTTGGCACAAGTTGCCGCTACACTTCGCGAGCATAACGCGCTGGAGTATACGACTATCGTCTCTGCGCCAGCAAGTGCACCGTCACCGCTTCAATACCTTGCACCTTATTCCGGGACTGCTATGGGTGAATACTTCAGGGACAATGGTAAACACGCGCTTATTATCTACGATGACTTGACGAAACACGCGTGGGCATATCGCCAGATGTCGCTGCTTTCACGCAGACCGCCAGGGCGCGAAGCATATCCGGGTGATGTGTTTTACCTACACTCACGTCTCTTAGAACGCGCCGCAAAACTCAGTGACGAACTCGGGGGGGGTTCCCTCACGGCTCTACCGATTATTGAAATCTTTGAAGGAGATTTAACGACTTATATTCCGACGAACGTTATTTCTATCACTGATGGACAGATATACCTCACAACAGATCTGTTTAACCAAGGCGTGAGACCTGCGATTGATGTCGGGTTATCTGTTTCACGGGTCGGTGGAGATGCACAAGTCAAAGCCATGAAAGCGGAAGAGGTCGCGGGTACCCTTAAAATTGATCTCGCGAGTTTCCGAGAAGTTGCAGCCTTCGCACAATTCGGGTCGGATTTAGATGCGTTAACGCAGTCCCTGCTCCTCCGCGGCACCCGGCTCGTTGAGTTGCTGAAACAACCGCAATACCAACCGATGCCTGTTGAACGAGAAGTCGCCTCTATCTTCTGTGGTACCAACGGTTATCTTGACGATGTGCCAGAGACAGAAGTCGCACGGTTTGAATCCGAATTTCTGCAATATCTTGACAGGAATCACGCAGAAATCCTTTCAGAAATTGCAGAGACCGGTGTACTCAGCGATGAGTCGCTTGAAACCATGCACACGGCTGTCAAGGCATTTAAAGAAAATTGGAGTGAAACGCCTGTATCAACACCAGCACAAACGGACGCCCCCACCGAATCAGAGGACGCGCCCACAGAAGGTGAATAACCATGGCAACGCTACGAGAAATTCGGCGGCGCATCACCAGCATTAAAAACATTGAGCAAGTTACCGATGCGATGCGCGTCGTCGCTGCAGCGCGGCTCCGCCGTGCCCAAGAAAATATTATGGCGACTCGCCCCTACGCTGATAAACTCAACATGGTCTTAGGACACCTGATTTCGCAGATGGACGTTGAAAATGAAGCACTGACACATCCGCTGCTTGAAACGCGTGAGATAAAGCACGCCTGTATCGTCTCTGTCTCCGCTGACCGAGGATTGTGTGGCAGTTTCAACAGTAACCTTATTCGGACAACTACACAACGTATCGAACACTATCAAGAAAGTGGCGCGGATGTAACGCTTATCTGTATTGGGAGACGCGGGCACGAGCATTTTGTGCGCCGCGGCTACGACATTACCGATTCATACATCAATATTTTCCGCCAGCTTGAATTCCAAACAGCCGTTGACGTTGTCCACGAGTTTGAACATCTCTATACCGACAAAAAAATTGACAAAGTCGAGGTTATCTACAATAATTTCAAGTCTGCCATTCTCCAGACCGTGCTTGTTGAGCAACTTCTTCCGTTAGCACCCGAAATACCAGAAGGTGATGAACTTTTTCTCGATTATATCTATGAACCGGGACAGGTGGAACTCTTTGAAATGCTGCTCGGAAAACACTTGAACATGCAAATGTGGAAGGTGCTTTTGGATTCCAACGCAGCGGAGCAAGCCGCACGAATGGCAGCGATGGAAAACGCTACGCAAAAGGCGAAAGAACTCATCGACGAGTTGATTCTTCAACGTAACAGAGCCCGTCAAACACAGATTACGACAGAAATTTCCGAGATTGTAAGTGGTGCAGCCGCATTAGAGGGTAAAAGATAGCAGACAGACTCCGTTCTGCCGTGCGAGGTCGTAGGCACGCGCCGTTGTGCCGTGACCGTCTGGAGGTCTCAGATGCCGATCAATGTCAACAAACAGATTGAAGAGGCGATGGAACGTGGCGAATTCGCCAATTTGCCGGGCAAAGGTCAACCGCTCAAGTTGGATATGAACCCTTTTCTAACGCCCCAAGCCCGAATGGCGAATCGGCTCTTGAAAGAGAACGGGTTGGCGCCGCGGTGGGTTGAATTAGAAAAAGAGATCAAGGCAGAAAAAGCGCAACTTGAAAGACTTCTTACAAACCTGAAAGGGCGTCGAGAGCGGTTAGCCGCAATCGTCCAGCAGTATCCGCATCGTCATAAGGCAGTCAGCCAGAGTTTTGAACATGAACGTGCCCGCGGTATCGAAAAATACAGTGAGAAACTTGCAAATCTGAATCAGAAAATCCAACGCGTGAACCTCCTGATGCCAACTCGAAATCGACAATACGTGTTAATCAATCAGACGGAAGCACTCATACGCTTTCAGAAAGTATGTCCGAGTCTCTAATCGCTCCGAGAATGCGCTTGCATAATAAAAGATGTTTGAAAACATATCACAGTTTTTGGATGTGACAACCAGAAGTCAACCACTCTGAAATAAAAAAGGAATCTCACATGAACCAAGGAAAAATATTAGAAGTTGTCGGCGCACGCGTAGACATAGATTTTTCGGAAGGCACATTGCCGGACATCCTGAACGCGGTTAAAGTTGAACGTTACGATGGAAGCGAACTTGTACTTGAGGTTCAACAGCATTTAGGCGAAAGTCGGGTGCGGGCAGTCGCAATGGATACAACCGACGGCTTAGTCCGCGGCGCGCTCGCGACTGATACTGGCGGCCCTATCACCGTGCCCGTCGGCGATGCCGTGCTCGGCAGGGTTTTCGATGTGACAGGTCAACCTATTGATGAAAGGGGCGATGCCGGCGAATCTGAACGATACTCCATTCATCGACCACCACCGCCGCAGGCAGAACTTACCACAGCCACCGAAATGTTGGAAACAGGCATCAAAGTCATCGACCTGATTCAACCGGTCGTTCGCGGTGGAAAAGTCGGATTCTTTGGCGGTGCTGGTGTTGGCAAGACTGTTTTGGTTGCCGAACTGATCTATAACATCGCAACGCAACATGGTGGTTATTCTGTCTTCTGTGGGGTCGGTGAACGGACGCGTGAAGGGAATCAGTTCTGGCTTGAACTTGACGAGTACGGCGTAATTGACAAAACAGCAATGGTCTTTGGACAGATGAATGAACCGCCAGGCGCACGCCTCCGTGTCGGGCTTGCCGGACTATCTATGGCAGAATACTTCCGTGATCAGCAGGGCCAAGACGTACTCATCTTTATCGACAACGTCTTCCGCTTCACACTTGCGGGCGGTGAAGTATCAGCACTCCTCGGACGGATGCCTTCCGCTGTCGGATACCAGCCGACACTCGCAACTGAAATGGGTGAATTGCAGGAGCGAATTACCTCTACACAACACGGCTCAATTACCTCTTTCCAAGCCGTCTATGTGCCAGCCGACGATTACACCGATCCGGCTGTCGTCTCCGTTTTCGCACACCTTGATGCCGTGACGCGATTGGAACGGAGTATCTCCCAGAAGGCGAGGTTCCCTGCCGTTGATCCGCTGACATCAAGTTCACGTATCCTATCAGCAGACATTATCGGTGATGAACATTATCAGACAGCCTTTAACGTTAAGCAGGTACTACAGGAATACGGGGACCTTCAGGACATTATTGCCATCCTCGGTGTAGACGAATTATCCGATGAACAGAAGTTGGTTGTCAATAGGGCACGGAAAATAGAGATGTTCTTGACACAACCGATGTTTGTCGCACAACGTTTTACGGGGACACCGGGCAAATATGTCAAAATTGAGGATACTGTTCAAGGGTGCCAAGCGATTCTCAACGGGGATTGCGACGAACTCCCTGAGCAGGCATTGCGTTACATCGGCACTATTGACGAAGCATTTGAACAAGCAAAAGATGCAGACATAGAAGCAGCAGCGGATTAGTCGTTAGCAGTCGGCTATCAGCAATGGACTTTCGGAGAGACTCAATCTTATGCTAAGTAGAAGTTTTCACCTTGAAATTCGGACACCGGAACAGTTGATCTATGAAGGGGACGTAACAAGCGTTTACGCGCCCGGAGTCGAAGGCAACTTCCAGATTCTGATCGGACACATCCCTTTTCTGACAGCATTAGATGTCGGCGAGATTCGTGTCCATGAATCGTCGGACACGTCGCAGTTAATGGCAACCAGCGGTGGTGTCTTTGAGGTGCTTCGAACCGGTGTCATTGTCCTTGTTGAGACTGCGGAGTGGGCATCGGAAATTGATGTCGAGCGTGCAGAAAGCGCACTCGCGCGCGCCCAAGCGCAACTCAAAGCAAATGCACCCGACCTGAACCGCCCGCGCGCAGAAGCGGCACTCGCCCGCGCACAAAACCGCATCAAAGTCGCCAGCAATCTGTAGATATTGACCTGCTGTATCCCGTAGTCTCGATTCCTATGTGGAGGTGGGCGATGAGAAATTTTGGAACCCGAGGTCCCGTCAATCCGCAGGAAAATTACATCGTCAGCCGTACCGAAGCAACTGCAGATTTCAGCAACCGCGTCAAAGAGGGACGTTATATCGTTCTTTTTGCACCGCGCCAGTCGGGAAAAACCACCTTTTTTCAACGCGCCCTGGACGCACTTCCAACCGCCTCAACAGAAATTGCAGGAGCCGATGCAGAGTCAACCTACCTTCCAATCCGCCTGAATTTTGAAGAGTATGAAGATTACACCCCTTCTGCCTTTTACGCCTCCTTTTATAGAGAAATTCGCAAAGAAATTGAGGTGGTTTTCCGAAAACGCGGAAGTACACTGACTGAACCGCTAAACCAATTTTTAGAGAACGCGAGGATAACCGACCACGTTGAAATGAGGGAGTTTTTTGAACACCTCGTGAGTTTTCTTGACAATCAGAAGGTCGTCCTTATCATAGATGAGTTTGATGGTATCCCACAAGCGGCAGTGACGGGTTTTCTGCATTCGCTCCGTCACATCTACCTCCCCGGCAAGCCCCGATGTCCCCACAGTATCGGTATTATCGGCGTTAAAAGCATCACACAACTTAGTTACGACCGGTCCATCTCGCCCTTTAATATCCAAGATGAGTTCCACCTATCCAATTTCACGCTGACCCAGGTGCAGGAACTCCTAACACAGTACACCGATGAAATTGGGCAAACCTTCGCACCAGAGGTTATTGAAAGCCTTCACAAACAGACTGCGGGCCAACCCTTCCTCGTCAACCGATTCGCGCAAATACTCACAGAAGAACTGGATATTCCCAAAACTGAGCTGATAACGATGGTGCATTTCGCGGCGGCACACGCGCGACTCCTTCGCGAACGAAACACCAACATTGATCACCTGACAACTAATATCCGCAAAAACCGCCACTTTGAAAGAATACTTATGGAAATCATGACGTATGAGGAAGGGGTCCGCTTTAATCTACACGATGAACTCATCAGTGAACTCGCGACTTATGGCGTTATCGGAGAAGGACCTGACGGAAGATGTGAGATTCTCAACCCGATTTATCTCCATCATATCATGCAAGCGTTTACGCCAGCAGTCAACGGCTTGGAGCGAGACTACTTTGCAGAAGAAAACATCAACGGATTTCTCAATTATCTCACCCCTGCAGGGGAGATTGAGATGGAACCTCTCTTAGATAACTTCCGGGATTTCATTGCCCGCGCAGGCTTTAGGATTCTGCAGGTTCCTGAAACCCCGCAAGAATATGTCGGACGGCATCTGCTCCTGACGTATTTGGATTCGTTCGTCCAGACAGTGGGCGGTATCATGTCATTTGAAGTACCAACCGGGCGCGGGAAAATGGATCTCCTTATCAGTCACAATCAGCGAAAATACATCGTCGAAACCAAGATTTGGCGAGGCGATGCACGGTATCAGGCAGGTAAAAAGCAACTCGCCGCGTATCTCAAACTGGAAAACGTGCAGGAGGGATACTATGTTGTCTTTGATCACCGGAAGGAACCGGAACCCCGCGTAGAAACCGACCACTTTGACAGCTTAACAATTCGGAGTTATGTCATCCCTGTCATCTAAGAAGCCCCTTCACACATCGCCGCTATAAACACCATTCTGTGAACCTTTAATACGCGCATTAGCGTACTCCAGAGTCATTTGCAAGTAAGCCACTGCCTGTTCACGGGAGACTGTCGGGAAATCGTCAAGGAATACATCAAGCGAGTCGCCTGCAACAAGATGTTGAATCAGGCTTTCAACCGGCACGCGAGTACCAGCAAAAACTAAGGTACCGTGCATCACGCGCGGATCTTGGGAAACAATTTGTTTTTTCTTTATAACTCGTTTCCCTTGTATCACTTTTTAGGTTCTTGATGGAATTCATTCAACCTAACCTATGATCTGTCCGCTCTTAAGAGTTTTCAAAGTGTTTCGTTCGTCTCTTCAAGCACAGCGTCGATCAACCTACTGCTGAGTCGGAAGCCTTTTTGCTGGAGTTGTAATAATAACGGTCAAATCGCTCTAATTTTGGCCTTCTTTTTCGCAAACAAAAGGAAACCTGCTACACCGACTGCTTGCAATCCTAAAGATTGAGCAACTTTTTGCCCGCGTAGGTCATCAACAAACACGTTCATTACCCCCAGTTCTGTTGCTAATACAAGCGTTTCAGCCTCTCCTTTATCAAGGGTCGCCATTAGCATTGTAACTGCTGATGTGTTAGAAACGGTTTGCCTTTCGGCAAAAGTCGCTTGTCGCAATTCTTTTTCACCCGGTTTCCCTTTTCCTCGCTCAACAACTTCCTTCCAAACTTCGTCCGCAACGATCAACGTTTCGACAAGCACTTTCAAAGTATCCCACTGTTCGCAAAGAGAGATACCAATTACAAATGAGGCATCCGCGACAACTATCAACCCGCTTAGGTCAGTTACTTTGTTTGTTGTATTATAGTAGATTCTATAATTACTTGGACATTCAACATCGGTTCGGTTAGAAAACCGAACCTACCGGGGGTTGAAAGTGTAAACTGATTTTTCGATTTTACTATAAGCATTCGACAGTCTTCAATTCCTGTTGGATTTCCTCATCATCGTATTCAGCAATCGGGATATCCTGCTGACTCAGAAGCCGAATAAAATCCCATAAGTGTAGCTCTGCCAATTTTGCAGCTTGCCCTAAAGAGAGAATGTTACGCTCGAAGAGAGAGATCGCAAACAACCGTTTTGCTTCCTCAGTTAGTTTTTCTTGATTATAGCCGGAAATAGAAAGTGGGGTTGAAAGTTCACTTGGGACATCCAACGTGATAGAAAGCATGATTCTTACCTCTGTATCGCATTAAGCGTATTGCCAAAATATAGTTCGTTTTTGATTACAAAACACCGCCCATAGTTATATTAACATTATAACATCCTTCACAAGAAAACATCATTTTAATTTGACTTTATCCAAATTTTCTTTGGCACTTTGCAAGCGCGCTGACTCTCTTACACTGTCAACGTAACCGCATCCTGCTTCACGATCTCCTTGGTATGTCCATACGCCGCAGATTCCACCAATTCTAACGTCTCTGGGGACAACCGATCCAGAATAGGTTGTGGAAAGCTATGTCTACCGGAATATTGCGGGAAATATCGCAGGACGAGGAACCGTCGATCCCGATCTTTTGGCTTCCAACGTAGCACACCGTGCGTGAGTAATTCCGAAATAATCACGATATCGCCTGCCTTCGGTGTAATATTGACAAAAACGGGATCGTCAAGCGGATCAATACCGTCTGCTTCGTCAAGTGTCAGCAGCTGCTCGGGTCGCTTAAACTCACTCTTATGTGAGCCAGGGATTACAATGAGTCCGCCATCATCCGGATAGACATCCGTAAAATAGGGAAAACAGACAAAGTTATCGCAGTAGATACGTCCGTTGTCAACCTCATAACGCGTGCTATACCATCCGTAGTCATCGCGTGCACAGTGCAATCCACCAGGGTTCACCTTTGCGCGTTCACCCGCCTCCCACAAATCGTGTTTATCGTGCTTCAAGGAACCTCTGCCGAACCGTGGTTGATTGTCCGTCAACTCCTTGATAATCGGCCATAGTGCCGTATGCGTCGTTAAGCATTCAAGCGATTTATCGAAAGCGAACCCGTGCTGATGGAGTCCTTTCTGCTCAAAGCCCGGTGGCAGCGCATCAGGCGGTGTTGTTATATATCTATCAACCGCTTCAGCAGCTTCCGCCAATCCGTCGCCAGTAATGGCGTTTTCTAAATGAAGGTATCCTGTTACATCAAACAGATAACGTTGTTTCGGTGTCATATTTTTAACTTTCCTTACGGTTCGGTTCGGTGGATTGGGATTCTCACGTTCCTCTCCGTAAACCCGCTTTCCACTTCGTTCCAAGTTACGCGTTATTTTAACTGAAAGAATCGCAAACCGAGATCGCTCCCACAAATGACTGCTAACGGTTATTCATAATACCAGCCTGAACTTTTGAAAACGGCAACCGGGTAGGTTATGGCGTGGCAAGCCAATCTGTTCCGGATGTATTTCTGGGTTGAAAACAAGGAGCTCTTCACTGCTTGCGGCTCTTAGTAACCGCTGATCAGATGCAACGAGAACAAGTTCATCATTAGTGTCACGGCACCCTGCTGCAATATCCAACGCGGAACGTAATACGATTGCATCAACGCTATTGAGTGAATGGATTTCAATCAAATCCATTGAACGCCAAATCAGCGAATTCGGAACAGGAATGGTTCTGAAACCTGACTGATTATCAATCACCTCATAATCAAGATTAATGCCAGCCTGACGGAAATCATCATTCGTGAGGCGACTATCGTTTCTTTTCCGCACAAGCACCCAAAGAACCTCAATTGCACCGAGAATGAGGCACATCAAACGGCCATGGGGCACGTTAGCGAAAAGGAAATTGATCTTATCACTACCAAGTTCCTGTGTATATCGTTTGACAAGGGCACTGGCATCGTAATAAAAATAGTACACAGTTATTTCTCGCGTTCTTCGATAATGGCGCGACTAAACTCGTTCCCTTCGGGCTGGATGCCGTTACGGACCATCCGTGCTTGGAGTTCTTCAGCGGGAATCGGTTCTCCGGAAATTCCCATCTGCTCAAGGATTTTCCGAGCAACTTCTGCCTCTTGCTTGTTGTTTCCTATGGAATGTGCCTTTAGTTGTGCCTCTTTTCTCCAGTCAACATCGCCCCCTAATTCATTAACAATCCAAGACAGTTGTAATGTTATATTCTCTATTGCTTCTTCTAACTGAGTTAACCGCTGGGCGAGGGTTTCAACTGTTTCCACCATGGCTAAAATCCTCCTTTCATGTTCATAACCTCATAACTTACCTAAAAATTCGGTGTAGAGAAGCGGGCGAACTACGTAAGTCCTAAAAGATTAACAACCTTACCTTGAAGTGCCACATCTGTATGTATTCTACACAATTTATTTTACCCTATCAAACATATCTTTTTCAAAGGATAGAGGCACAGCTCCCTGGTGGCGGGACTTCATTGGAAACTGATAACCATCTCTCATCCTTCAGCAGGGTTATAGTGCCATATCAAACGCTGTGCCGGTTACATTGCCTTTCACAAAAGCATCACGGAAAAGGGTTTGGCGTTTCGGAGGCATCGTTTCAAGCAAGGCTTGTGGTGGTTGTGAGCGTGTCCATCTTTTATCCACTGAGTTATAGGCGTTGAAGATAGCGACCCGATCAGTGTCAGGGTTTTTCCACGCTTGACCGCTATGTGTTATCGCTTCGGTGAATATAATGACAGACCCTGCAGGACATGAATAGGTATCCCAAAATTTCCAGCCTTGTGTATGGGCATCCTCTGGCGCAGTATAAGCCGCTTTGTGGCTGCCCGTAATGAACATGGTGCCGCCATCGCCTTTTTCCACAGGGTTGAGTTCCCAGACGACACGCGTCAAACCGCTATATGCTTGTCCAGGTAAACATTGGTATTGGTGACAATCACCCGGCATCCGAAACATACCGTTACCGTTATGCGGACTAAATGCGAAAGGCGGATCGTCCGTAGCAGAACGCAATGCCATAAAACTCATCTCCATGCGGAAACCGTAGCAGGTATCCGAGGCGAGATACGGTGATGCGAGAAATTCGTTCCCGAACGCTACCACCACGGGATGATCCGTCAACTTTTCCAAGGGACCGCCGTAAGTTGAGCGGTGGTGTTGTGGTGCAATTGTTTCAGGGTCATCTTTTAAACGGTAACAGAAATCGCGCATCTCTTCAACCTCTGCTTCTGACAACACACCCGGCACCAAAAGCCACCCGTTTTTGTCGAAGAGATATTTCTGTTCTTGCGTTAAAGGGATAACAGGTTTACCATCGGCGTTCGTCTGTGTAATATCAGCCGCCGCCGTTGCCAACGGATTTCCGAAATCTTTGTTGAATCTAATGCCTAACTGTTCTGCCATAAGTGTTCCCCTTATAATTGCACATAGCGTCAGTACATCGTACCACAGCCCGTGGTTAATGAATACGCGCACCTGTAAAATAGTCTGGGTTCGCTCCCATTTTTTCCAAGAGCGGTGCAGTCACCGTATCAAGCCTCTCAATCACATCATCAGACGGGGTATATTCGACAACATTCAGATTTTCCATCAGTTCATTGACCTTTCGGGTACCAACGAGCATACACGTAATCCCCGGTCTCGCCATTGCCCAAGCGATCGCCAGTCGGCTCATCGGAATCTGTTCAGCCTCCGCAATTTCTCGGATAGCCTCTAAGGTCTCAAACATTTCTTCTTCGGCACCTGCTTCACCGTGCGAAGCCTGTGCTCGGTCCTCTCGGAAATGCCGAAATCGCGAATGCACCGGCGGTATCTCCTCTGCACTCTTATACTGTCCGGTTAAAATTCCTTGTAGCAGCGGCATATACCCTAAAATGCCGACGTTATGCTCGCGACACAGCGGCAGTACTTCCGGCTCTATTGCTCTCGACAAGAGGTTATAGCAGAGTTGGTTCACGGCAATAGAGGCGCCTGTCTCAAGTGCCGCTGTGAGTTGTTCCACCCCGAAATTGCTGACACCGATCGCACGGATGAGTCCATCTTCCTGCAGGCGCGTGAGTTCAGCCATACTCTCTTCAATAGCAATCTCATCGTCGGGCCAGTGGATCATATAGATGTCCACATAATCCGTTTGCAAGCGTTGGAGACTCGCTTCGCAATGTTCACGGATCGTAGCGGGATCCGGCCTGCTTACCTTTGTACCGATGACTGCTTCGTGCCGTCTACCTTTCAGGGCAACGGCAAGTGCCTCCTCACTTCGTCCGTTGTTATATCCCTCCGCTGTATCGAAAAAATTGATGCCAGCATCTAAGGCAGCATTCGCTACAGCCGTGACATCTGATTGTGCTTGTGGTCCCCAATAATCGCCACCACCGTAGGACCAGCAACCAATCCCCATCACTGATATCTCAATCCCAGATTTTCCACACGTCCGCATCTCCATTTTTCAGCCTCCATGATGTATGAGCGAGTCGAAAGACTTCGCACGAAGCTGGTAAATTACACCAATTCTGCACAGAGTTCTGTAATCAATTGGGCATTTTGACCGATCTGATCGCCGAATTGCTGGTACATGCCGAGCAACAACGGATCAATCGGTTTGGTGTTTTCTATCGCGAACTTTATTTCTGTCCGAATCTGTTCCGGGCTTCCAATTGTTCTACCCGCCGCAAGCACTTTGAAGAGGAGACACGGCTTCTCTGTACGTTGTATCGCCTTACACATTTCATCGCGATCTTCCCGCGCGTAAATTTCACCCAACGGTGCATAGCCAAATTTTTGGGTAAATTTTTCGCTACCACCGTGGAGGTTGTAGAGGCCTGTCATGTAATAGTCTATATCCCACGCCTCGTCTTCAGCAATATGGAGAAGTCTCGGATCATGAACAGATAGACCGACAAGTACACCGGTATCGCGAATTCGTTTGAGAATGTCCTGCAGATACTCCAGCCTATTTTCGCGCAAACACCTCTGCCCGACACCACCGCCGTGTGGTGCCATACCGATCGGATTGTGTTTCGCAGCTTCAAAAACATGGTCGGGATCCTCGTACCAGCGGGAACCTTGGCTAAGGCAGAACCAGTTTATCGTGCCACCCGCATCTCGGTAAAGTTGTAGATCGGACATTGAGCGATCTGTCATACTGTTCTGCCAGCCGTTAATCCCAACTTCCTCTGCCCGTTTGAGCGTCTCTACGACCCGTTCTGGTGTGTGATACGCCTGCTGATGCTGTGAGAGGAGTTGGTTAAAGTGAGAATAACCGTAAATCGGGTTATCGCCTATTACCAACTTACTGATTTGATGATTACAAAATGGAACTTTTGGTAAGGTGGCTTCCATTGTTTATCCTCCAAGCAAGAGAACACGTTTTAAAACTGTGGTTAATCGAACAGAAATCCTTCCAAAACGGATGCGTCAATTGCGCGCACAAGATGCATCGTCAAATCCAACGCTGCGGTGTAGTCATCCGTGTTAATGATTGAGACATGGCTATGGATATAACGAGACGGGACACCGAGCACAACGGACGGCACACCTCTCCCAAATTGATGGATTGCACCACCATCTGTCCCACCAGATTGACGCACGCCGAGTTGATACGGTATCTCATGTTGCTTTGCTGTCTCAACCACAAAATCCGCCAATTTCGGGTTGACAATCATTGATGAATCAATAATCCGAATTTGTACACCGCCGCCGAGTTTCCCTTGTGTATTGCCAACGCTTAACCCTGGGGTATCATCGCCAGGGGGCCCCTCAAGCACAATCGCGAGATCGGGTTCCACACTTGCCGCCATCGTCCTGGCACCTCGCAATCCTATCTCTTCTTGAACACTTCCTGCGCCAATAACGGTGTTCGGATGTTCGTCGAGTCGCAAAAGGGCATCGATCACGATCGCAACACCGACGCGATTATCAAACGCTTTAGCAGTGAGCAGTTTGTCATTTTTCAACCGCATAAAGGGACCATAAGGCGCGATCGGACACCCGGTAACCACACCATATTCTTCTATCGCCTGTTCCTCGCTCTCGGCACCGATGTCAATAAAAAGGTCTTTTATATCTAAAACCTTATCACGTGACCCTGAAAGCAAGTGCGGTGGTGTGGACCCGATAACACCGGGCACTTTACCTAACTTCGTTGTGATATTGACGCGTTGCGCTAAAAGCGTATGCGCCCACCAGCCACCGAGCGGCAGAAATTTGACGAACCCTTTGTCGGTGACATTTTGTACAACAAAACCGATTTCGTCTAAATGTGAATCGAGCACGATGCGTGGGTGTTCAGCATTTCCAGCGCGCGTACAGAAGATACTCCCCAATTTGTCTGTGCCTATTGGCCCCACATCGGAGACAGCATTCCGAAAAACATCCCGCACTTCGCCCTCGTAACCCGGGATTCCGTCCGCTTGTGTCAATGATTCAAGTAATTCGATTGAAGTTTTGTTCATCTTTGCTTCCCTTCAGTAATTGTGCTATAATTTAGAAACATTATAGCACGGTTGATGTTTTGTGCCAACTTTTAAGTGAACTTCGCATCTGACATAGGACACATTGCCCCTTATTCAAGGTAAGGTGGCGCAAACGTGAATAACGCCGTTTATCGTTAATGTAAGTGATGTAATAAAAAAATTAGGACTTACGCATTCCCTCTTAAAGTCCCCCTGATAAGGGGGAGCGTAAGGGGTTTAAAGGACAGAACTTACCGCTCTTTGCGTCTAAACGTCCGATATTTACGCAATGTGCGTAAGTCCTGAAAATAATACTATTACACATCTGTAAGAAAAAATAAGGAAGTTATCATGAAAAACTATATGTTCATTCTCATACTCCTGTTTGCCACCACCGCCTGCGCAAGTGCCGAAGATCAGGCAGATTACAGCGACGACAAAATCCGTACCCTACTGCCCTTCGATGCGATCCCCGCGATTACTGAACCCCAATTCGTTTCTGCCGGTGCCGCAAAATTAGACCCGGATGCCCCCGTCATCGGTGTAACCTTCAATGATGAGAGCCACGCCTATTCGCTCTATCTGCTCAACGGACACGAAATCGTCAACGATGTTGTCGGTGGACTGAACATCGCCACGACGTGGTGACCGCTCTGCAAAACGGCTATCGTGTATAGCCGGGAGCTTGACGGTAAAACGTATACTTTCGGTGTCAGTGGTAAATTGTGGCGGGATGCGTTGTTAATGTACGACCATCAGACCCGTTCGCTCTGGTCGCATATCACTGGGGAAGCGATACAGGGACCCTTGAAAGGGAAGCGGTTGAAGCTGCTCGTCTCTATGCCGCAGATTGCATGGAAAACATGGCAGACAAATTATCCGAATACAAGCGTGCTTTCAGTTCCGTTTAGAGATGGTATGCGCGAAAGTCTTAGCCGTGACTCATATCAGCGGTATCACACCAGCCAAGATACGGGTGTAAGTGGAACGGAGTACACCGATAGTAGGTTACCCAATAAATCCCTCGTGATTGGTGTCCAATTGCAGACGAAGGCCGCCGGTAATACACAGTTCCGTGCGTACCCGTTAGCACACTTCGCTGAGACTGCAGTTATCAACGATACACTTGGCGAAGTGCCTCTCCTCATTTTTCACGACAAAACATCGTTTGCAACAGCGGTCTTTAAGCGGAATGTGGTGGAGGACCTACGGACTTTTCGTCCGCAAGAGGGGCACTTTGTAGAGGATAACACCGGAACGCGTTGGAATACTGTCACAGGCGAGGCAACATCTGGAAAAGAAAAAGGGACGCGTCTGGAACGGTTACCCGCTGTCAATATCTACTGGTTCGCTTGGGCGCGCTACTATCCCCAAACAACGATTTATAGTCCGTAATCGATCAATCGTCCAATTCCACGACTTCGCCTGTCATATGCCGATGCATCGTCGGACGGATGACTAATTCGGGGATGTTGCTCCGCTGTGGCAGCGTCGCGATGAGTAGGATCGCTGCTGAGGTTTCGTCAACGTCTACCATCGTGGCGCGGGCATCCGCATCCGGTGGGATTGGACGATTGTCCAGAATCGGTGTTGCTACTTCACCGGGGATGATGACACTTGCTCGGATACCTGTGTTTCTCAGATCCGAATTAAGAAATTCGGTGAAGTTGATAACACCCGCCTTCGCCGCGCCGTAAGCGAAACCGCTAAACGGACCCGGTGTGACCGCCGCAAGCGACGAGATATTAATAATCGTTCCCGATTTCGCCTTCAGCATCGCCGGTACAACCGCCTGCGTACAGAAAAACGTACCGATCAGATTAGAATCAATAACCGATCGCGCCTCTTCAGGTGTCGTGTTCAGGAGCCGCCGATTGTGTGAACTGTGTCCCGCATTGTTCACCAGCACATCAATCCGCTCATGTTTATCAAGCACATCGGCAGCCATCTGTGCAACGGCGTCATAGTCCGCCACATTGAGCGCGTAACTCGTTGCTGTGCCACCTGCTGTTTCAACTTCGGCTTTGACGGATGCCAATTTCGATTCAGTTCTGCCGATAATGACAACCGTTGCCCCTTCTTCTGCCATTGTGAGCGCGGCACCGCGACCGATACCGCTGCCGCCACCTGTGATGATGCAAATCTGTCCTTCTAAACGCATTTTTACCTCCGGTTGACAAAGACTTCAATCCTTCTGCTCTGTGTCGCGTAACTTTTGAATCCCCTTCAGGATCGTATCAAGATCAAGACTATCTACCCATTCATGTCGATCAATAGAGTAATCGCCTTTGCCACCCTTGTGTTGGAAAATTTTATCCAAAAGTGCGCGTAATTCCGTGTCCTCATCCTGATTTTCCTCCATACTTACTTCCCGGTTTTCGCGTAGGCTCATTCGGAGCACCTCCTGTAACCATATATGTGGGTTTTCAACATGAACGCGAAGTTGAAAATGATAATTTTTCGTCCTTCTAAGCATCCGCTTATCTGTTGTCAATAGGATGTCGGCATTGGCGTTTTCCGCACAAGCAATATGCAAAGCATCTAACGGCTTAAATCCCAATGACTCAAGCTGTTCACTTCTCAATTCTTCCACCGCCCCAACTGAAACATACTGATGTGCATTACGAAGCAGTTTCTTTATATTCTCGCGTTGCGTCAAATTAGGGTTTCTGTTGACTTCAAAAACTATTACCTCGCTTGTAATCTAATGCCACTGTCGGATCCGGAGGTAGCCAAGAATTGTCTCAATAGCCGAGACTTCACGAAAAATCTGAGGCTGTCTTTTATAGTAAAGCCCATAATTATTTAGACGCGCGGTTGACCGTAGGGGCTGGGTTACCCAGCCCCTACGAGTGGGTAACGTTATCGTGGAGTGTCAACTTATTTTCGTGCTTTACTATATCATCATACGGACGACTGTAACAACAGGTATCAAGATAGATTTTCGGGCTTTGTAAGTAGGTTTGCAATTACCTTTCCTATGTTGTGCAAGTTCACACCTTAAAAATATATCATATCAAACTAACAAAAGCAAAGAAAACCTTCAAAGTTTCCCAAAAACATTTTACAATCTATTTTGGCAAAACCTGTTTCACGGGTGCTTTCACCGCTTTCAATAATAATCCCAGTTTGTATTGTGCATCCACGATTTTATCACGATGCTCAATTCAAAGTACTATTTGTCTTCTTCCGTCAAGGTAGAATGGAGGGTATACATTAATTTCTCTTTCTCCGCAATTTCTGAATATGCTGAGAATACAGATTAGCAGAATTCTGCAAAGTTTTCAAGGTTTCGGCGGTATTGTGCCAGGGACGTTCAATTGTAGGTTTTTGGTATTGTCTTTTTCGCAGGTGCTAATACTTAAT
>VXZK01000135.1 GCA_009845545.1 Candidatus Poribacteria bacterium | reverse complement strand
TTCGGCATTTATTCAATCAACAAAACTTCGCGCTTTTCAAAGCGTTTATCTTCGGGTTTATCGCCAATAGAGGCAATGGCACGCTTACAGACCTTTATCAATGTAGTGGTTCAGAGACGAAGTATTGGTCATTTCCGAAGTTTCTTTCCCGGGGGCAATGGAACGCTGATGCTGTCGCCGCACTTCTCATCAGAAGGATTCAACGCGACTTTCCGAGTTGGGTTTATGTCTATGATGAAACTAAAGCCTTAAAGACCGGTGTCTCGCAATGGGGGCTGCATTTTTTCCGCAACTTCAGTTATCAAAAGCATCGTGTGAATCAATCGAAGTTTCATTACGGACACGAGTTTGGCGCATTAGGTTTATTATGTCAGACCCCTAAAGAGTGGCTGCTTTTTCCGGTCTGGGTGAAACTCATTCTGCCACAGTCGATCCGTGATAAAAGTTTTGCTGTGTTGAAGCGTATCTGTTCAAAGATCCCTCGGGGACTTATCATCTTTGATCGTGGTTTCGCACAGCGAAAAGTGTAAACTTATTTTCGGATTTTACTATAAATTGCCTTATCAGAGGGGCTGACACATTATAGCCCTTTCCGATACCACAATGGGAGGGGCGTAACCAAAAACTGGCGAGGTTTCTTAAGGGAAACACCCCAGCAAAAACACCTCGCCAGCAAATAAAGGCTTATTTTCCGCGTCAACGGCATGTCCGCTATAAGAAGCATATCTCTTATTCCGAAGGGCCTTCCAAACGCATCGGCATGATGAGGGAAATGTACGCATCCTCGCTGACCGGCTTGATAAGAACAGGGTTCAACTCACCTGTAAACTCAATCGCCAAAGACTCGCTTTGAATGTGTGCCAACGTCTCTATCAACAAGCGCGCATCAAAACCGACCCGCACCTTTCCGTTCCCAGACGCTACAGGCACCGCCTCGTGTGCCTCTCCCACTTCCGGAGTCCTTGCGGAAACCTGAATCTGTTCCGTGTCAATCTCTAAACAGATCGAATAGTTCTTTGGGTTTGATAGCAGTGCTACACGCCGTGTTGCGCTCAAAATCTGATCTCTCGAAACGACCGTTCTGCCATCAGTGGATTCAGGAATAATCTTCTCATAGTTCGGATAGTCACCCTCCACGAGTCGTGCCGTCAAGGTCGCATTCCCATCGGTAAAGAGGATCAGGTTCTCAAAAACGCAGACATCCACTTCGCCAGCATCGGCAAAGGTTTTGGCGATCTCTCGAACCGCCTTGAGTGGGACGATGAATCCGCTGGTTTCCTCGGATGCATTGAGCGGCTCACAGTGCGTGAGTGCGAGACGTTTCCCATCAGTCGCGACGACTTCCGTCCTGTCCGTCCGAAGATTAAAGTAGAGCCCGTTTAGAAAATAGCGAACTTCCTCTGTAGACGCAGCAAATTCCGTTTTTTGGATGACATCCACCAACGTCTCGCCGCCGATCGACAACGCTTCGCCTTCAACAGAAGGCAGCTGAGGGAACTCTTCATCGGGCAGCCCGATAATCTTGTAGACACCATCGCCGCACGTAATTTCAACGCGGTCGTTGGCTGTCGTTACCAAGTCTATCGGTTTATCCACGGGCAACTCTTTGACAATATCCCCCAACTTCTTGGCGGAGACAGTGATCGTCCCTTCTTCTTTGACATCCCCAGCAACTTTCATTTTGATGCCGACTTCCAAATCTGTCGCGATACACTCAATCGTGCTATCCTCTGCTCGGATGAGCACATTCGAGAGAATAGGTAAGGTATTCCGCCCCCCTGTGACCCCTTGCAGGGCCTGTAAGGCGTATAACAGGTCATCTTTTTCAAAAGTTAATTCCATCCGAAAATCTCCGTATTAAAAATTGCGAATTCAATTCAGAAGCATTCAGCCAATTCGGACAGAGGCATTCAATTTTAAGAAATTATTGGATTTCATGTCTTTTTTTACAGGAGCCGGTGCGGTTCCAAACCGCACCTACCGGACCTGGTGAAGATTCGATCGGAAAATGGAGCATTGAATGTCTCTGCAATTTGGACAAAAAATCTTGACAAACGTCTCTATTTAGTATAACATATTCAGTGCATAGAGTAAAGAAAAATTTTAGCAATTTCAATAAGTTTTGAAAACAAATTCGACAACACCGCGTCCACTTTACAACCCAAGTTTCCTAACAAGATATACACCAGAACCCTTAGTTTCTACAGACCGCAACCGAATCGACAAGAAAACTAATGGGTATCGTTCTTCTCCTTAAATATGCACACTACGGACTCACGCGCTTCACAGGCAATTGCGAAACGCGCAGTGCTAATCGGCATGATCCTTATCATTGGGAATAGTTACTGGATCGCTTACGTTGAGATGATTTGGCACACCGCGCATCTGACAACCGTCGCGATGTCTGTCAATGTCATGTTCGGCATCTTGGCGATGACGTTGTTGAACATCGGCGTACGGCGTATCTTTCCACGGATCGCTTTGGCACCGCGCGACCTGCTTGTCGTCTATAGTATGCTCGCTGTCGGGAGCGCGTTTTCAGGACACGACTGTATTCCACGCCTGATGGGACTCATCCCGTATGCCTTCCGCTTCGCGACACCGGAAAACGATTGGGAGGCACTCCTCTTTCACCATCTCCCCGAATGGCTTGTGGTGAAACATCCGAAAACGGTTACCGACTTCTACGAAGGCGAGGTCAATTTCTTTACGGAGGGTTATGTACAGTACTGGATTGTACCGATTCTCTCTTGGTCCGCGGTGATCTTCCTGTTGATGCTCATTTTTCTCTGCTTGACTGCACTGCTTCGCAAGCAGTGGATCGAAAATGAGAAACTCGCGTATCCGATCATTCAGATTCCGTTAGAGATTACCACCAACCGGAACATCTTCAGGAATCGCTTGCTCTGGATCGGTTTCGGGATCGCGATGGGCATCAATCTGATCAACGGGCTGCAGTACTTCTTTCCTGTGCTCCCAGAGATTCCAGTCCGAAAGTACAATCTGAATATCTATTTCACACAGAAACCGTGGAACGCCATGGGCAGTACGCCGCTCCGATTCCATCCGTATCTGATCGGTTTCTCGTTCATTCTGCCGTTAGATTTAGCGTTTTCGTGCACATTTTTCTATCTAATGAAGAAGGTACAGCTGCTATTCGGGAGTGCCGTCGGTATCGCAACGTTCCCAGGTTACCCATTTCTCGGAGAACAAGGCGCGGGTGCCTTACTGGCACTGCTTGCGATTGCGTGTTGGCATGCGCGAAAGCACTTCGCGTCCGTGCTGAGACAAGTCGTGCGTCCAAATCGCGCCGAGTCACAAACCGAGGCACTCTCCTATCGGAGTGCGATGATAACGCTCGGGGTCTGTCTACTGCTCCTCGCGGTTTTCTGTATCCGTGGCGGGATGTCGCTGTGGGCATTCGCGATTTATATCGGTATCTACCTAACCATCGTCGTCGGATTAACTCGGATGCGAGCCGAATTGGGACCGCCGATACACGCTATCGGGTATCTCACGCCACAATATATGATGATCTCGCTACTCGGTACACGGCGTTTGCGTCCGGGCAACCTAACGATGCTTTCGCTCATGAATTGGCTCAGCGGTGCGAGTTACGCCTCTTTCCGAACACACCCGATGCCCGAGCAATTAGAGGCGTTCAAACTTGCCGAGCGTACCGGCATCCGAAACCGAACGATGTTCACAGTCTTAGTCATCGCGAGTCTCGTCGGTATCCTATCCAGTCTGATTCTCTATCCTTATGCGATCTATAGCGAGGGCGTGGCTGCAGGTTCGGAGCAGATTCATGCCGGTGGTGCCGACACATATAACTTTCTCTCATCGTGGTTAGTGAATCCGAAACCGACCGATTGGCTCGCGACCTCGGTGTTAGGTTTAACGTTTGCAGCGAATTTGGGCATCATGTTCCTGCGGGCGCGTTTTGTATGGTGTCCGTTGCACCCAGCAGGATACGTTATCGGTGTCGCGCCAGGGACAACAGATGTCATCTGGTTTCCGCTGCTCCTCGCGATGGTCGCAAAATGGCTCATCCTAAAGCACGGCGGTATTAACGCCTATCGGAAAGCGGTGCCATTTTTCATCGGGCTGGTGTTAGGTGAGGCGTTGATGGGATGTTTCTGGCCCCTGCTGAGCCTTGTGCTAAGATCGTCAGTGTATAGCTGGATTTAGCGTCCTAACTGTTTAAATCACCGGAATTTTATATCTGAATTTTTTCTTGACATTCGGCAAATTCTATGCTATCATTTTAAGATATATTTCATCTTTATCAACGCACGTCGCGAAGTATATCTACTAACTTTCCTGTGACAAAAACTGGAACCAATCTTAAAGGAAACCGTTTTTTCGACAACGGAGAAAAAACGAGCGCTGGGCCCGTAAATAAAAAAATGATTGAAGTTAGAGAACTCACAAAATCCTATGGTCCGACGGTTGCTGTCAACAAGGTCTCGTTTGAGGCACACGCGGGTGAAGTCTTAGGTTTTCTCGGTCCCAACGGTGCGGGAAAGACAACTACAATGCGTATCCTCACCTGTTACCTCGCCGCGGACGCGGGCAGTGCGACTGTCGCAGGATACGATATATTTCAAGAATCCATTGAAGTCCGTAAACGCATCGGGTACCTACCTGAAAGTGCACCGCTTTACACCGATATGGGGGTCCTCGAATATCTAAATTTCATGACACAGGTGCGACAACTCCCGAAAAGCGAGCGGAAAGCGCGAATCCGATCGGTTATTGACACCTGTGGACTTGAGGATGTTATCCAGAAAGACATCGGTGAGCTCTCCAAAGGTTATCGCCAACGTCTTGGGTTGGCACAAAGCCTCATCCACGATCCGCCTATCCTCATTTTAGATGAACCGACCTCCGGGTTAGACCCGAACCAGATCATCGAAATTCGGAACCTGATTAGAAACATCGGGCAGGAGAAATTGGTGCTCTTCAGCACCCACATTTTGTCCGAAGTCTCCGCGACTTGTACCCGCATCTTGATCATCAACAATGGAAAGATTGTCGCCAACGGCACACCAGATGAACTCGCCAGCCAAGCAAAAGGCGAAGAAATTGTGCATATCGCCATCCGAGGCACCCAAGCAGCCGTTGAATCAGAACTCGATGAATTAGACTTTATTTCACAATGGACGCATGTCGACACAACAGACGGTATTGTGGGGTACCAGATCAACGCTGCACAAGATAGTAATGCCGCTGAGGCGCTCTTTCACGTTGTTGTAAAAAACGGGTGGAGTCTAACAGAACTCCGCCAAGAATCCGCAGATTTAGAAGATGTTTTCCTTAATTTGACAGACAAAGAACAGACACACGTCCAAAACCAACAATCCGCTGAACAGGCGGACGATAATAATGACGCATAGCAAAAGATCATGACGAATATTACAGCAATTTTTAAAAAGGAATTCAGAAGTTATTTCAACTCGCCTATCGCGTATATCTTCATCACATTTTTCCTCGGCCTCTCTTCATGGCTTTTCTTCCGTGGTTTTTTCTTCGGTAACCAAGCAGAAATGCGCGGGTTTTTTGGGTTAATGCCGTGGATCTTTTTATTTTTCATCCCTGCTGTTACCATGAAACTCTGGGCTGAAGAGAAGAAGATCGGTACAATAGAAATCTTGATGACGCTACCCATTCGAGATTATGAGGTCGTTGTCGGGAAATTCTTGGCGAGTTTTGCGCTGCTTATTGTGACCGTCCTCCTCTCACTTGTCATCCCTTTTTCTGTCATGTATTTCGGCGACCCGGATGGCGGGACTATTTTTGCAGGATATACCGGACTCCTGCTGATGGGTGCAGCATATCTCGCAATCGGACTTTTCGCTTCAACGCTGACCGAAAATCAGATCGTCGCCTTCATATTTGGAATTAGTACCTGTTTTGTGTTACTCATCATCGGTGAAGACTTTGTGCTTTTCAATGCCCCAAATTGGTTGTACCCGATTTTCAGTTATCTTGGGCTTGGTGCACATTACAATAGCATTCTCCGAGGCGTGCTTGACTCTCGCGATATCATCTACTACCTGTCGGTGATAGGGTTCTTTCTTTATCTAAGTACACTGGCAGTTGAAAGCCGAAAATGGCGTTAGGAACGGAGGTATACTGTTTTGAAGAATAAACGCATCACATTCGGTGGGAACACCCTCGCTTTTGTCGTAATCATCTTCGGGATCCTTGCGTTGATTAACTTTTTGTCCACGCGGCGTTTCATCCGGGCAGACCTCACCGAGGACAAGCGCTACACAATCTCAAAAGCAACTAAAAATGTCCTGAATTCGTTAGATGATATTGTCACAATCACCGCCTACTTTTCCACAGACCCAGCGGAAGTCGCTCGGATACGCCGCGATGTCAGAGATGTCCTTGACGAATACAACGCATTTTCAAATAAACTTCAGATCGATTTTGTGAATCCGGCAAACTTCGACGACGCACAGAAACAGGAACTCCGCTTCAAGGGGATTCCCGAAGTGCAAGTCAATGTCCCGAAAAAAGACAAAATGGAAATAGCAAACGTCTATATGGGCATCTCTATCGGCTACAGCGGCAAAGAGGAAACATTGCAAGTCGTGCGCTCAACGGCTAATCTGGAGTATGAACTCACTTCCACTATTCTTAAAGTTACCACTAAAGAAGCAAAAACAGTAGGGTTTTTGACAGGACACGGCGAGTTCGACATCAATGATCAAAATTACCAGCAGTTTCGCCAACTCTTGGATAAAAACGGAAAAGGGCAATATAATGTCACCTCTGTCAGCCTACAAAACGGACAAGCCGTTGATGACGCTGTTACGACGCTGGTCATCGCGGGTGCGAAGCAACCCTTGACAGAACGCGAGAAATACGAACTCGATCAGTTCATCATGCGTGGCGGTAAAGCCATCTTCTTAGTTGATCCGATTCAGATGCAACCGGGCACATTACAAGGGACACCGCTGAGCACAGGGTTGAACGATCTCTTGGAACATTACGGCACCAAACTCGGTAATAATCTGCTGATTGACCGCAGATTCCACGACAGTGCTCGGTTCCAACAAGGTTTTATGACCGTTTTTCAACCGTATCCGTATTTTGTAAAAATTATTAAACCGAATTTCTCGACAGAACACGCAATCACGAATCAACTGGAAGCGTTGACACTGCCTTGGACAAGTTCCTTGGAAGTCATTGCAAAAGAAAACATTACCGGAACAGTATTAGCAAAAACAAGCGAATTTGGACAAACCCTCCAAGGATACTATAATCTTAGACCGGATTTCCCTATCCCTGATGCTGAAACACAAGCTTATCCTGTTGCTGTCGCCTTAGAAGGTACATTCAAAAGCTTCTATGCTGATAAAGAGATCCCATCAGGAACAACGGACGATGCCGTGAGTGTCGAAGATAGCGAGGCACCTGCACCAACACAAGATACCGAGGCACGAACAACTATAACCGAAAGTGCGGAGACACAAATCGTCGTGGTAGGCACAGCCCAATTTCTACTTCAGTTGAATGCTAATAGTGTTAATTTTTTCTTAAACACCCTGGATTGGCTAACATTAGGCGATGCACTCATCGGCATCCGCTCACAGACGATCACAGACCGCCCCCTTCAAATAAAAACGCGCAGTGGCGAATTCCGTGAAGTCTCAGAAATTGAGAAAAACTTTGTTAAATACCTATGTACCGTAGGCATTCCATTGTTCGTCGTTATCTTTGGACTCGTCCGGTATTTCTTAAAAAGTCGAGCCAAAAGGATGGTAGAAACCTTTAGCACCCGATCTATGACAACGGACTAAGAACAGACAGAGGAGATTCTCATAATTACCTTACTCTTCGGTAGGCGCGGTTTCAAACCGTGCCTACCACGGGATGTTCACTTAATCAAAAACCACCGTGAAACGGTGCCCAGAGGCCCATAGTTAAAAAAATGAAAACGAAACAACTTCTGATTTTAGGCGGCGTTTTTGTTTTCTTACTGCTCGTCGTCCTAATTTTTGAAAACCCATTTGGCAAGAGCGAACACGAAAAGAAAGTTGAGACAGCGACACCCCTGTTTCCAGACTTTGATAAAGAGCAGGTTGAGAAAATAGAAATCATCGCCTCCGATGGAACGACAACGCTCTCAAAACAAGAGGACGCATGGAGAGTCGCCTCGATGGACAACTATCCCGCCGACAGCGAAGGCGTTGCACAGTTACTGACCAAAGTCGGGGAACTCAAGAATACGCAGCGCGTCTCTAATAACCCAGAAAAACAGGCAGAGTTTGAAGTGGACAGCACCGGTGTCGAAGCGAAACTGATGGACGTAAACGATAAAGTGTTAGCACACCTATTCGTCGGAAAAATAACCCCCGGCTTTCTGAGTAGTTACGTGCGTGCCGCGGATGCCAATGATGTCTATGTGGCACAAGGCAACCTCCAATCCGTTTTTAACAAAGGCACGCGCACTTGGAAAGATCGGACCATCTTCGATTTTAACAAGGGCATTGTCACCGAACTGAATATCTCTTCACCGGAAGAAATAGTTGAACTGCGTCTCGATGCAAACGGGACATGGCAGATGCTCAAGCCTGAAGCATCGGCTGCCAACACAACCGAGGTTGACAACCTTCTGACAACACTTAGCGGATTGGATACAGACGACTTCGCTGACACACAAGACGACCTTGCTGAATACGGTTTAGATACCCCGCAATCCGTTATATCCGCTGCACTGAATGATGGCACAACGGCAACGCTGTATATCGGAAACGAGGCAGAGGGGAAACTTTACGTCAAACGCGATGACAGCAACACCGTTTTCAGACTCTTCAAATCGAATGTAGATAGGTTAATAAAGAAATCTGATACGCTCAAGGCAGATGCTCCTCCGCCAGAAGTTGTACCAGAAGTTATAACCGAATAGCAGAATTTACGAAACATCGCCGCACAAAGGAGATTTAACGTGAAGAGACTCGAATTTTTGTGTTTAGGGCTTAGTTTACTGTTTGCCACAATACTCGTCGGATGCGACCCACAAATCATATCCCCCATGGTACCATCACCGGAGAGCAGGAGTATTCACGTTAACGGAAGCGGTTCGGTTACAGGTGAACCGGATATAGCGACGCTTTACTTAGGTGTGTCTGCTGAGAAAGAGACGGTCGAGGCGGCACGCGAGGCAGCCGCAAGCGCGATGACAGCAGTGATAGACTCGCTGAAAGCCAACGACATCGCTGAAAATGACATCCAAACGGAGAATTTTAGCATCTATCCGCAGTATGATTGGACGGATGAGGGGCGCGTTCTGCGGGGTTATAGGGTAAACAATAGCGTTCGCGCGAAGGTCCGAGACCTTGAGACGCTTAGCGATATAATTGACGACGCTACCGGAGCCGGTGGAGATATTGTCGTTGTAGACTCGATCCAATTCATGATTGAGGACCCCACCCCCTTACAAGCACAAGCACGTGTCTTAGCAGTGAAGAATGCCGAAGCGAAGGCGCAAACTTTAGCGGAGGCGAGTGGTGTTACGCTCGGAAAACCTATCACGATCATAGAAACATCGCATGCAGCGGGGCCCCCCATCGCCTATGCTGAGACTGCCGAGTTCGCCGCTGATGACGGAGGGCGCAGCGCAACCCCCATCCAAGCCGGAGAATTCACTGTCACCATAAACATCACTCTCGTTTACGAGTTTGAGTAAGATTCCCTCAACACCCGTAGGGACAGGCTCTACTCTGTCCCTACTTTATCGGATTACAGGCACCTTCCGCCACCCTTGCCCTTCTGTGAATTCTCGGACACTCAAGCACCAAACGACAACCCGTTTCCCTTTCATATTATCGCGTCGCCGATAAAGGTTCAAGCGGGACGGCGTCGCGCCGGAACCCCGAACCGCTACGACATCCATTTGTGGGCGAATGGGGGACGCACAGGGCAAAAGAGACCGTTAAAGGCGTTGAAAGCCACGCAACATCTCGCTTTGTAGCACAATGTCAGGGCTGCGTCAGGCACATCCCACGCACACACGCCAGCACGAGAGAAAAAATCAATCGGTTTCACACGGCTTTCTTTGGCAACTCGCAAAGCATTTCTGAGAGCATTTCGGCAAGGTCTCCGAACGCGGAGAGGCAAATGTGTTCTCTGTTCTCTGTGTTAATCAACCGACGCACTTAATCTACCACTGCCGAATTTTCGCTACCAAAACAGGCGATCTTTCTCTAAATTCTCCGCCGTGCTTTTTTTATGACGACCCCCGTGACCATTGACGATACGCCACAAACCATAGGGACATTACAGGGACATTTCACCGAATGTTCACCGAATTTTGCCGAATGTTCACCGAATTTTCACACGCCTGTCGAGCAGGACGGTTCTATGTGCGGGGTGAGAGAAACATCAGATACCACGTCAGATACTATCTCATATACTATATCAACTACGATATTATCTACGATAGGATCCTCGGCGCTATCATCCGATATTTCATCCGATAGATCCACCGAGACCTGAAAACAGACGCAGCAGGCATTGTGGGTGGGCATCTTCGGAGTCGTCTGAGAAAAAAAACGGAGACCCGCAGCACGCCAGCCTCCGATGACACTATTAGTTTTTACCCTGCAGCGACAACACATCGCTGCTTTTGAAGGTTAGACGACTGCGACGGCAAATCGTTGGAATCAAAAACCGCTTGGGAGTTTCAGCGTCCGTTGCGCTCCGTTGCATGAAAGCGTGACCTGTTTGCTTTCTATCGAGACAACTTCGGTAAGAGCGTCCAGTGTCTCGCCGGTGGTAACGATATAGGTTTTGTTTCCTGCGGTGGATTGAATGATGGCGGTCGGTGGGATGTTCTCCGAGCGAGGCAAGATCGTACCGATGAGACGATACGGTTCTACAGGGCGTGGCGGTCTCCAGCCTAACGGACGAAACAAGTTATACTCAATGATGATGCGGTAGAAATCGGTGGACTGAAACGGCTTTAAGGTTTCAAGGTCTTCATTCGGCGTCGGCGTGCGGACTTTTTTCTGCGTTTGTCTGTTGAAGGGTATCGTTGTGTTTTGGGCGTCTGTGGCGGTGTCGAGCGAAAAGAGGCGCGCGAGGACGAAACCCGCGGCAAGACCGATGCCGATGCGTTTTATGTGATGGGTGGACATGGTGTTTTCCTGAGAAAAAAGAAAGGGAGTCCGCGGAGCAGACAGAAACCGACAGCGAGGGTGGCAAGTATCAGACTCGCTTCTTCCAAGAGCGGATTTTTGAAAACCTTCGCACTCGCGAGGCTGGTAAAAGCGAGCATTTTGGTGATGCCGCTGATAGCACGACTCATGCGCGATCGGGTGAGGGCGTGTGTCCACCCGTGTGTCGGGTATCCGTGCGTCCGTTGCAAGGCATCGCTGATAAAACCGCGTGCCATGACAACAATCGGCATCCAGACGGGAATCTGACCCTTCGCGGTAAAGTAAATCCAAAAGGTGTTTTCAATAATTCTGTCGGCGAGGGTGTCAAGGATTTCACCGAGTTGAGAGGTCTCGCTGCGTTTGCGGGCAATATATCCATCAACGCCATCAAGCGCGAAGATGAGGGCTATTGTAAAAATCAGGGCGATGGATAGGGAGTGCTGATGTCCGAAGAGGGCAATCACAACAAAGGTTAAGAGCAGGCGTGTGAGTGTGATCGTGTTTGCGAGCATGTTTAGTGAAGTCCTAACGTCTCGTCTATTTCAGGGAACCCTGTTTTGAGGTATTTCGGATCCATTTCGATGTCCGGAGGATAGTGAATCTCCCACACCTTGATGCCTGCCTCCGTGAAATCATCCGTCGGGTAGACAGGAATAAACGCTTCGCTGAGTTCACCTTGCATAAAAACTTCCGGGGGTTGACTTTGTGTTAGCATAAGATGTGTCGCCCCGTGGGTTTTCAGGAATTCTAACGCCGCACGCGGATCGGTAGCAGCGCGGACATGTTCGTTATAGAGGTGGATCCAGTGCTGGATGTAATGATCCTGATCAATAACGGTTTTGACACCGCCGAGAACGTTCAATTGACTGCCGAACCCCCAATCCGCAGCGACAACAGCGGTGCCTGGGAGTTCTGCTTTCATCCATGCAAACGCTTTCGCAACGAGGGAATCTCCGGGCTTGGCTTGGCGCATCTCTGTTGCGGCGAAAACTGAGCGTTCCGCGTGTTCCCCAGCAGGTCTCCAATACATAAGGGAAGCAATGATAACGACAGCAATACCAACGTTTATGACACGCAGCGGCAGCCTTTCTCTGAAACTCGCACTCAGGAGTCGTACGTTTTTGAGATTTTCAGTTACAGACAAACCGACACGGTGTATCAACTCAGTGGTAAAGAACGCAATGGGAAGTCCGATAAAGAAGTCATAGCGTTTCGCATCCCGGGAAAGCGATACCCAGAGTAGAAACCAAACAGCCATCGCAATATAAATGAGTTCTTGTTTTGGTGCTTCGCGTTGCCGCCATGCAATGAAGAGAAGCAGAAGCGATATGCATCCAAGCGATGCGAAAAAGAGGATGCTACCTCCAGACGCGCCTAAAAGGGTTTCAAGCCGCGTTTGAAAAAAAGTGGTAAGCATGAACAGAAATATAAACACGGCTAATATCGTGCCGCTGTTTTTCCAAAGACGAATGCTGACACTCATGAATCCAAGACTGCCTAAGAAAAAGAGACTGCCGTATCGGAAGACCCAATATCTGTAATCCGGCACGTTGAGTTCTCCCACGGTTTGCATGAGTTGGTTTTGACTTAAGGGAACGGTAGTGATTACGAAAGTGTCAAATTGCATCAACACGTATCCGAGTGCCAGGGCAAGGCTCGCGAGTGTTAATCCCAGGGAGAGGTTTCTGGCGTGTGGACGGAATGTATCCGCAAGCGATGATTTTGTGATTAGAACGTGCCGGAGGACACGAATTCCTAACACGACAAGTGGTGGCATCAGCACAAAGGCAAAGAGATGTGTTGCGAAGCCTTCGCCACTCCGATAAGCAGGTGATGCGAGGTAAAGCGTCGGCGCGAAGGAACACACCCAGAGGGCATATAATCCTAAACCTTCCTCCTTTTCAGATGTCAGGAATCTCCAAACTTCCATCACAAGGATAACAGTCACAAACACGCCGAAACCTTCCCAACTCAGACCCCCAAGCAAAACAGAAAGACCTGAAGCGAGCGTTAGGAACAGTCGCCAGCGAGACGATTGCGTCTGTCCAGACGCAAGATAGGTTGTGACAGCGAAAATTCCTAACATCAGACACCAGCTGTCCCTATCGCTGAAGCCCGCGGCACTGCGTTCAATGGTACCAGGGAGCGTTGCTAAAAATACGCCAACGACGCTTGAAAAGAGCAATCCAAAGGCGCGGTAAAGGAAAAGGCAAAGCACAGCTAACCCGAACACAAAACAGACAGCAGGCGAAAACAGTGCGACCTGATAGAGTGAGACATTCCCAAAGAGAACTGTGATGGCTTTGTGCGTGTAAGCGACACCGTAAGCGTACGCATTCAGGCTTTGTCCATAGTCTCTGCCAAGAGGCAGCCAGCGGTGCATATCCCGCGCCGGTAACCGCCCCTGTTCAGACACGATTTGGGCTTGCCAATAGTGGAGATACGGATCGTTTCCCGTAAATTGTCCCTCCGGAATGTTCGGAACACCCTGAATGCGAATCCAGAAGGCAACGAAGAGAATAGCACCTAAGACTGCCCAGGGCAGGATAACGCGAGCAGGCTTCCAAAGTCGCCTTAATTTTTCTAAATATTTCATTGTGTTCCTACAAATCAAAGGCGGACTGCCAACCGAGGATGAGCCGCCATCTCGTTTTCAATTGGGGGCCGGTGAGGTTTTGATACAGCGGCATCTGAAACTCAACCGCAAGCCGTTGACCCGCAAAAGTCCCGTCGGGACCATCAGATTGCTTGAAATTGCAAGATCAAGTCTTTGGCCACCGCGCCAGTCGGGACGATGGCTCGGACTCACAAGTAGATTCAACTCTGGATGGCTTCCCGTGATATTTCCCCAATGCGTAAAGAAAAATCTACCACTCAGACTGATCCAATCGTTGAGCCGCCGCGCGCCCCACGTAGTCACCGATAGCGCTCTGCCGTGTCGGTATTCTTCTGAATTGGTATGGAGTGGAAACGTGCCGCGCAATTGACTGCCATAAGACCACTTACCGTAATACCCAAACAGTGTCGCACCAGGGCGGGCTTCAAAAGAGCCACTCCCAAGTTGCATCGGATAGGGGAGAAGGTTGCCCTCCTCTCCATTTTTTGAAATAGAACCGGTGGGAAATGAAATGCCTATGTTTCCGAGAAGTGTGAGGTGTGGTCTTTTCCAGAGTGTCAGCAGCGCCTCAAGTTTAGCATCGCCAATCCCTGAACTTGACATTTCGTGATGTCCTACGGGGTGCCCATGGTCCCCTTCTTTGTGGAGATGTGCCCCTTCCATCTCCATACGGAGAAGTCGATAATTCGTCATCACCATGAGCGTGAGTTTGTCATGCGGCGCAAACATAGCACCGAGTGTATGCATCTGCATCTGCATAGCCGTCGGTGCCATCATAAAATCTTTTAGAACATCAGCAGTCTCAATGGAGGTAGTTCCGGATTGCAGTCCTTGCATGTCCATCGCCATGAACCGATAAGAGAGCATGATTTCACCGGCTTTATGCCCATGATCCCCCATCACACCAATAGGGGCATGGCTATCAGAACGGGATTCGGGGGTGTCTGCGGAGGTCAAAGCAAACGGCGCAAAGAACAGACAATAGATGAACAGGAAACACCCACTTTTCAAAAAAAACTCCTTAGTTCTCGGCACGGAGCGCGTCCATAGGGGACATCCGTGCCGCACGCCTCGCGGGGTAAACTCCGAAACTAACACCCATAAACATCGAAAAGATAACGGAGATCAGCATCCAATGCCAAGAAAGGACAACAGGCCACTCTGGCAAAATCGGTACAATGCGCACGGCGAGTCTCGCCATTCCATGCGCTGCGAACCAGCCGCCCGCAATTCCGAGCACTGCCCCGCAGTGGCAGAGGCATATAGACTCTGTCAAGAATTGATAGAAGATGTCAATTCGCTTTGCACCGATGGATTTTCGTAAACCGATCTCCCGCGTTTTCTCGCCGACAGAAACGAGACACATATTCATAATACCAATGCCGCCCACAAACAGTGAGAAACTCGCGATGCCGACAAGCCCTATTTTCATAACTGTTTCAAAGTGTTCCATTCGTTTGAGCGTCCATTTCACTGTCCAATGTTCGGCAAAGGCATCCGTATTTCGGTGCCTCTTTCGGATGACAGCGCGGGCAGATTGGATAACTTCGTTCACATCTGCTCCCGGTGTAAAAAAGACGGTCAGCCGTCCGACGTGACGCGTACCATCAAGCCGTTTTAGGGCGGAAGATAAGGAGACACAGATAGTATCATCTAACGACGTGCCGCTCTCAAAATGCCGTCCCCGGGATACCATGACTCCAATGACGCGAAACCGAACGAATGTAGAAGGGTTAAAACGTTCAATCCCAAACTTCAACTCTTGTCCAAGGGAGGAATCGGTGCCGAATAGATCTGTAGCGGCTTGGTGTCCCAAAACACAGACTTGAGTTGCCTTGTCAAGATCGGACACTGAGAAGAATCTACCTTCTTGCACCTCCCAGCGCATCCAATCGGCATAGATATCTGTCACGCCTTCTACGAATGAATACTTGATATCTCCTCTGCGTGTTTTGATCAAACGGTTAACGGGCTCACTCGTAGGTAGAACACTTATGATATTTGGACACTCAGCTTCAATGGCGAGCGCGTCTTTGATAGTGAACCGCTCCGGGGTCCAACGGAATCGACCGTTCTTATAAATCCAATGGAGCGTGGTAAATATAAACATGTTTTTACCACCGAGTTTGTCTATGTCGTCGGCTATTAATTTTTTCGCGCCTTCACCGAGTGCCATCATACACAACACACTGGCAATCCCAATGCAGATACCGAGAATAGATAGCCCGGCGCGGCACTTGTTTTGGAAGAGAGGAGCGACTCCCGTCGTGACGACATCATGGAGCATCATTGGCTTCGGCTTTCGACAGTATCTCGGAAATATTATTTCTCCTCCTATTTAGGAGAAGTCTTAGATTTTCATCTATCTCACCTTGAAGTTGTTCCTCTATTTTTTCTAACGCGTACTGCTGAGATTCAAAATACCTACAATTCCCGACTGGGGCCCCAATTGCTCTGAGATTGCGGGGTTCATTTCCGAGTGAATTTGTTTCGATTGAAAGGTCGCTATAGAGTTTGATACTGCCGTTGTCCGTCTCTGGATCACCGGCGATAATGACCCGTTCATGATTGTCTATCGCCCCGCAAATAGCAGCTCGGCCCGCACTCCCTAGGGATGGTGGTGCAACGCTGAGTATCACGCGATCATTTCCATCGGCACCACAAACACTTAGGTACCCGTTGCGGTGTTCATCCACGTACATGCGTATGCTCACTTCATCTGCCGGATTCACTTGCTGAGTTGGACTCACTGCGATGCCACCGCCATGTTTATCAGTACTGAGCTGAACGAGACAATCTCCTATGCTGTTGAGGAGTTTGATGACAGGTCCGCCAAAATCTTCGTCGTAGTCGATCATTGTGATACGGGGTTCACCCGTATCAGAGACGACCTGCAGCTCGCTGCACATTATCCGGTTGTACGTAGCGGTGTCCGCGTTTTGTACACGTGCAAGTTGCTGTTCCAATTCCGCAATCCGTTCCTCTAAAGCCCTTATTTGACTCATCACATCGTCTTGCATGATAATTCTCACTTTTTTATAGAGATGTCTTGAGTGCGGATGATAACTTCTGTTTTCCATCAACACTCAAGGCTATGTTTAGACATTCAACTCAGACAGGCTGCAAAGTTGGGTTTTGCCATCAATGGCATTATTATTTTTTACCCCAACAACCTTTCCACCCACATTTGTTGCCATCTGAACACTTTCCGGGGCACTGGCTTTTATCATCCTGTTTGCCATCTGTGTACGTTGTACAATAGTTAGACTTATTACCGCTCTTCCCTACTGGAGAACAAGTGACTTTGCCACAGCAACTACTACTTGAGAAGTGTTCAGCATCTGTCCCGCCATCACAGCAACAAGAGGCTTCGGTTTCAACAACAAATCCATCAAACGCACCCGCAAATACGGCCCCGCTGACGAAAAGCAAGGCAATCATTAATTTACCTACGACAGTCGGGGTTGCGAAAAAATTTCTGATCATTTCTAAAATACTCCTTTATGGAAAAGAGTCGTTCTATACTGCGTCTCCTATCATTGTATCAAGTTTCGGGGGGTATTGCCAAAACGCAACAAAGAAAGAAAAGGAAGGCGCAGGCAATCCCTCTTATGGGTGCTGGTCTCTAAGGAAGGCGCAGGCAATCTCTCTTATGGGTGCTGGTCTCTATTGTTATAGCATATAACACGCGTCATCTGCTATGATAGAAACCAGCACTGCTGTACTCGCATTACGGCAGTGCTACGCGTCGCTCGGTGTCTTGTTCACACCGGCGGCGCACCTATAAAAATAGGACGCTGCCCTGTCGGTCTGTGTCATATACGTCAGCACCGACACCCTTATGAT
>VXZK01000155.1 GCA_009845545.1 Candidatus Poribacteria bacterium | reverse complement strand
GTAGCAGATTATATTCTAAGATGCAAGTTTAAAATTCAGACGCTAATTTAACTTTAAATTGTGGGATGATTGACGGATGGAACAGCAAAAAGGGCAGCACAAGTGATTTCTGGCGGGCAATGTCCAAACAAAAGAACACAGCGAACACTCGGCTCTTTGCAAGATAGGAACTTGAAAACTGCACGCTAAACTTCAACGCGTACAAAGGCAAGGAACGCTCCGGAGAGAAAAACAACGAGGAACAGCGTTAGGAACAGCAAATCTACTGCTGCAGCGTTGAAATCGTGACCGAGACTAAGCCTATCTTCAAACATCGGAATTGATTCTGGGCTGATGGGCTTTTTTGACATACCTTCATACATCCCAATGATATGGAGACTCTCGGGATCTGCTCTATCCATATCCGTGACGAATTCACGGTATTCACGGGCGTAACGCTGCACGTTCTCCACAAATTGTTGGTGCCGTTCAAATCCAGTGCCAGCAAAAACCTCAAGGAGATGCTGAACAAGCACGACGGGTGAGACGCGGGTGACAGAACGCGCCAGTTGAATTTGGGCATGCTGTTGCGTTAAGTATTCATGGATCAAGCGCTCCCGTTCCGTCACGTCCTTGATAACATATTCACCCGCGAACTCCATTTTTTGCGCTGGATCCTTATGCATGTCTTGCAAACGAGCCTCGTATTCACCCCTAAGTTCATTTACAAGTTGTATCGCGCGTTCGTTGAATTCATCATAAGTCATTGATGGTGAAAATCCGCTTGCAATGGAGGCGAGCGTACTCGGTATGAAAACCACGAAAGTGACCCACATCAATAGAAGTATCACAAGGCTCGCTGCGCTCTGTCGCACACGCGACGACACCAACAAACCTAACGCAAGAAACAGGCACAGGTACAGCATCGCAATGAAAAGGATAATGCCTAAACGGCTCCACGCATCGGTACCGAGTTGGACCTCGCTGGCCGTGGAAATTACCAACAGGTTCATCAAAATCGCAAGCACAAACGGGACGCTGATACTGACCAACGCGCCTAAAAATTTTCCTATCAACACGGTATGGCGCGGGACAGCGTTTGCCAGCGTCAAACGGAGTGTTCCCTGCTCGCGTTCGCCAGAAATCGAATCAAAGGTGAACAGAATCGCGATGAGACTCAAGACGTACCCGATTATAAACGTCCAATCTATTTTGATCGTATCCGGACGAATATTTTGTCGATTGAGGGTCGCAGGCATATAGTCTAACTGCCAGAAGCCTGCTAAGCCATCGGTAGCCCACGCGTAAAATCCGCCGTGGACATTGTCAGCCAAAAAGTCCTCACCGCCATCAGCACAGAAATGGAGAGACGACGGTTTTTTGTAAAGGTATCCGGGACCCTCTTGGGCAATCTGATACAAACTCGTTCGGGATTTTAAGCGATTCAACGATTCTGTCGCGGCATCGTGATATTTCTGCATCCGCACAGGATGCTCCTCGAGATGCACAATCGCATTGATCAGCATCAAGCCGAGAAGCAATACCGTTGTCAGCGCAAACCGAAGGCTATTCAGATTGTCGTAAATTTCTCGTTTCGCAATATGCCACATAAGTAACCCGTATCCAGTTAACAGTAACCAGTTTTCAGTTAAGAATCTCTCATTTATAGTAAAACCCATAAATGAGTGAACATATTTGTAGCGTAGGCTGTTAGCCTGCGTGCGTTTGTAGCGTAGGCTGTTAGCCTGCGTGCGTATGAATGAATACCGTTACCCTACACTTCACTTTTGATAAAAATAAGAAATATTATTACGAACAGAATTATATTAAGCATGACCAATATACATACATCCGGCAATGCCCGCTTAGCATTTGTGGCAACGTCAACCGTCTGGAAAGAAAACTGCGGCAAACTATCCCAATCGACCGCCCCCTTGTCAGCAGAGAACCATTGTTCTGCCCCGAACGCGTTCTTATCGTAGTAGTAATCAATCAAGGTCCGGCGATACCTTCGCGCCGCTTCAAAAAAATCTCTGAGTCCGCGCAGGTCTGTCCCTACCCACGCTTGCGTTGCCGCGTCGTACATCCCGACTGGCGAGCCTCTCAAAAGGATGCGATCGACAATCGCCGGTTGAACGAAGATAATTTCGAGTGCCTGTTTTCGGACAAGCCATGCACGTTCTGCGGCGTTGACCATCTGTGGGCCGAGGAAGCGGTAATAATCCTGCGCGTGCGGGACCTGAGGTTTGGAGGCTTCACTCAGCTTGCCAATGTTTGAAACAGCGTGGTAATCATACCTAAGTGTTGATGAATCTTTATGAAAGTATTCGTGACCTGATCCCCATATCCAATTCGGATCTACGTCTACCATACCAAAATCCGGATCTTCTCCTGGAAAGGCATCATTCGCAAGGAACTGCTTTCGCTCTCTGTCGAATGCCTCCCATATCTGTTTAATTTCCTCGTAAGCGGATACCATACGCGGTTGAGAAGTCTCAGGCGGGGTAATCGCGGCAAGAACCGCGTTTGGATACACCAACACCCAAAACCCCCAGACAAACATAGCAAGCATCAGCGCGGTACCGGTTCTGCGGGTTACCGCTGAAATTAGCATGCCGATGAGGTAGAATACCGACAGATAGACAATTGAACTCAAGATGATCCCACCGATCCGGAGGAAATCACCAGTACTCAGAGAAATAACGGTGGATGTTGTCAGCAAAATTATCGCGAGGAGCAGACTTATCAACAACGGGACAAGCAAGCAGAGCATCGCACTGATGTATTTCGCAAGCAGGATATGCCCGCGACGGACTGGATGTGTTAGCACCAAACGCAATGTGCCACGCTCGCGTTCCCCCGCAATGGCATCGTAGGCGAAAATAAGTGCGATTAGACTCAGAACGACTTCAAAGATGAAAACAATATCAATCGAAGTGAAGAGGTTGAGAAGTGGATTCGTCAATTTATACGTGCCAGTATCCCACAGCGTCGGTACAAAACCGTGAGATATCCAAATCTCGTTGCCCAGTCGTTTATCCAACCCGACATTGAAAATACTCAATGGATTTGGTGGACGGGCAACGTTCAATCTCCCGCCCGAATAAGTTTTCAAGTCCTGCGAGCGCCGATCCTCGGTTTTGAGAGCCGTGTTGTAAGCTGCTAACCGTCGCTCATAATCCTTGATAAGCACAGCAGTATTGGCGACCACAAGCAGCAGCATAATGAGGATGGCTACGGCGAAGCGGAACGTCATCAGGTTGTCGAGGAGTTCTCGGCGGATGAGTGTTGTTAACATGGTTTACTCTTAAAATTAAACTGGATACAGTTTTATCTTACTTCTGCCCGAGAACCTTCAGAAACTCTGGATCATCCTTTACATCCGAAAATTCGGGTGTTTTAAGGAATTCCGGATAGTAACTATCCAGATAATTGTAGGAAGTCACCATATACTCGTCCTGAGCGATCCTCAAATGATGTAAAGTCTTTTCTCGATCTTTCTCAGATGCCCAGATGCTCACAGCAAGCATGAAGTGATTATAGTCGTTGTAGTTTCCCAAATCAATGGCAAGTTTTAGCAAACGTTTCCCCTCGTTATACCGCTTCGCCCATACCAGACAACAACCGACATTGTGAACAACCCAAACAAGTTCGTAAATATTTACAGGAAAACCTGCATCCCGTTTTTTCAACTCTAATTCCATAAATGTGTTCACTTCCGTATAGACTCGATCGAAACGTTTCCAATTTTCCTTTTGACTATACAACAGCAGTCGATTCTCCCTCACAGCCATCCAGAATCGGAAGTAATAGTTCCGGCTCTGTTCATTGTTAGCACGCTCCAACTTTTCTATTTCGAGAAGTGCTGCCTCTATCTGGTCGTTCTTTCTTAATATCTCTGCCCCGAATTGCAGGAAATCACAACGTGAGTATCCACTCACTTTAGGATTCTCTAAACGTTCAGACACTTCATTATAAAGTTGAATCCAATCATCAATACGACCCTCCGCTTTCCAACATCCAGCAGTGCGCAGATGCGCAATAGTTCTTAACACATATTTTTCTGAATGCTTACATGCCCAACGGTAAAGGCGCGTCTGTTCCTCAATAGCTTCTTGATTTCTCCGAAGATACGCAAGACTATTGACCAATGATTTATGCGCCCAATAACACTCCGTATCATCTAAAGCATTATCCATATACTTACGAAGTAGAGACACCCGTTTTTCCATGCCAAGTTTGCCCATAGACGGGTATATATTATCAACCACGAGATGCGCCAACTCAGGTGTGATTTCACCCTTAAGCATATCTTCAATCTCAACGGATGCCGCCTTCAGAATATCCTCCCTTGATGTCGGGTTAGATTTTACCTGTTCCATGAATGAATCGAACTTGCTGCGAAGTTGTGCTAATTGGCTCATGATGTTCTCCTTCAGATTATCTGGTAATAGTAAATGCCCAAAGGATTCTTGTTCCAAGAATTCCTGATCAGTTTGTATACGCTTTCGCGCGCGTTGGAGTCGACTCGTAATTGTATTTACGGACACCCCCATGAATTCGCCAATCTCTTTCGTTGACATTTCGTCGAGATAGTAAAGTGTTACGACCATGCGTTCGTTCTCTGGTAGTTTTTCTAAAAGCTTTTGAACAAGCTCCTGGCAATACTCAGTGTTCTCTGTCACCTGCTGTTCTGAAATGTGGTGTGTATAAGAGGATTCCTCAATTTCTTCCAGACGTGTACCCTCCAAAGATTGCAGCGCAGGCTTTTGCCGCCGCAGCCGTTTTTGCTTGCGTAACCAATCAATGCAGAGCCGGTTTGCAGTGACATGAAGCCACCCAGCAAATTGATTCGGATTCTTGAGTGTTGGAAGTTTTTTGTATGCCCTCAGGAAAGTATCCTGCATGATCTCTTCCGCAAAGTGAAAATCTTGGACTTTCCGCCATGCCAGCGCATGAATACTCTTTTGGTACTTTTCGACCAAAATACCAAACGCAGTGTCATCACCCGATAAAATTTTGCGAATCAATTGAACATCGTCTGCTCTTTCCACGAAATTACCTCCCAATGAACAGATTGGATCCTGTCTTCACCAAAAAGTTTAATCATAAGCAAGGTTGTGTAAAATTAAGCAATACGCTACGGTTTACACCTTCTATTATTAAAGACGAAATTTTGCGCATGAAACGTGCATCAGGGCAAAAAAAAATCAAGAGACCTGATTTTTTTAAGATTTGTTTTGTGAGTGTGCACGATAAAAGACCAATTGTTGGGAGTGTTAATAATACTCAGGGACTGTCTCTATAAAACGTTTTAGGGCATTGTCGCAACTTTTTGGGAGAGGGACGAAATTTGAAATTACACGGTCAAATTTACTGTTTCGCTGACTGTGCTTTCAGTTCAGCGATGCGATCGCGTAAAGCCGCGGCCTCCTCATAATCGAGATCCAATGCGGCTTTCCGCATCTGTCGGGTTAGATCTGTAATGATCGCCTCAATATCTTGTGGTGCCATATCCTCGATAACAGCAGGGGGCTGCTCCGGCTTCTGAGCCTCATACTCGGTTCCCGATTCGGCGATAAGCTCCTGAATCGCCTTTTGAATAGTAGCCGGTGTGATATTGTTATCTGTGTTATATTGGAGTTGAATCTCGCGACGGCGGCGTGTCTCCTTCATTGCTGCGTCCATCGCTTCTGTAACATTATCCCCGTATAAGATAACTTCACCATCAACATTCCGCGCAGCGCGTCCTGCCGTCTGCACAAGCGATCTCACAGACCGAAGAAAACCCGGACGGTCAGCGTCCAGAATCGCAACAAGAGAAACCTCCGGCAGATCAAGTCCCTCCCGAAGTAGGTTAATACCGACTAACACATCAAACACCCCTTCTCGGAGTTGACGTAGAATGCGAGCACGGTCGAACACGTCAATCTCAGAATGCATATAGTCGGCACGGATACCCGCTTCGGTCAAGTACTCGGTTAAGTCCTCCGACATCCGTTTCGTGAGCGTCGTGACAAGCACCCGTTGTTTCCGCTTGACACGCTCCTTGATCCTGCCGATGAGATGGTCTATCTGTCCCTTCACTGGATGGATCGTGATTTCGGGATCAATCAACCCAGTCGGGCGGATAATCTGTTCAACGATTTGTGCACTGTTTTCCATCTCATAGGGACCCGGTGTTGCTGAAACAAAAATAACCTGGTTAACCCGCGCTTCAACTTCATCGAAACGGAGCGGACGGTTGTCCAACGCCGAAGGCAGGCGAAATCCATAGCTGACAAGCGTCTCCTTCCGAGAACGATCACCCCGATACATGCCGCGCAGTTGCGGAATCGTAACGTGCGATTCATCAATAAAGAGTAGAAAATCGTCAGGGAAATAGTGCATGAGGCAATAGGGCGGATCCCCCGGTTGTAACCCTGAGAGATGCCGTGAGTAGTTTTCAATACCGGAGCAGTAGCCTACCTCCCGTAACATCTCCAAATCGAAGCGAGTGCGCTGTTCAATGCGTTGTGCCTCCAGCAGTTTATTCTCTTTTTCAAAGGTCAGAATCCGGTCTTGAAGTTCAAGTTCAATATTAACTAATGCTTGATCAAAGATCTCACCATCCGTCATAAAATGCTTCGCAGGATAGATTTCAAGGAAATTCCGTTGTGCTATGATTTCGCCTGTCGTGGTATCAATCTCGCTGATGCGATCAATCTCATCGCCAAAAAGTTCAATACGGTAGGCGTTTTCACTGTAAGCAGGAAATACTTCAACGACATCGCCACGCGCCCGGAAGACACCTTGCCAGAACTCAACGTCATTACGGACGTACTGAATATCGACCAAAGCGCGTAGGAGCGCATCGCGACGGACAACCTCTCCGACTTCTATCTGAACCCTCTGATTTTCAAATTCATCTGGCGACCCAAGACCGTAGAGACAGGAGACGCTCGCAACAACGATTACATCGCTGCGCGATATTAAAGACGCCGTCGAGGCGAGCCGCATCCGCGTGATCTCCTCGTTGATGCGGACATCTTTTTCAATGAAAGTGTCCGTAGAAGGGATGTATGCTTCCGGTTGATAGTACTCGTAATCGCTGACGAAGTAGTGAACGGTGTTATTGGGGAAAAATGTTCGGAATTCGTTATAAAGTTGTGCGGCAAGTGTCTTATTCGGTGAGATGACGAGTGTCGGCAACTGGACGTTCTGAATCACATTCGCCATCGTGTAAGTTTTTCCTGAACCCGTCACGCCGAGCAGCGTTTGTGCTTTGTTGCCACGTCGGAGGCCTTCTGTAAGTTGGTCAATCGCTTGTGGCTGGTCGCCTTGGGGTGAGAAATCTGAAATAAGTTCAAATTGTTGTTCACTCAATTCGGGGTCGTTGTCTTCTGGGGCATCGATTTTAGTTAGCAATTCCCAATTCTCTCGCATTTTGGCTTCTTGCTCCTTGTTCAGTTTCTGATGTCTGTGCGCTATCGGTTCACAAGCAGATTGGACATCAAGACCACAAGAAATTTGTTAGGGTACACGGTAGGTTTTATATAGTATACCACATGCCGCCAAAAATGTGTAGAGAGATATTCGCTATCTATGGAGATTACAAAGTTTTTTCGGTTCCTGTCCTTGAATAAAAGGTTCTGTGCTAATGTCTTCCTCCGGACAGGCACCTGCGCGTTTGATAAGTCCACTTTTTTTATTAATTTCTCGAAAAACGATTCCATCAGGGACAGGAAATTCTTTCTCAGGGCCTCGGGCAGCATCAATCATAAATCTTGCCCAAATAGGCAGTGCTGCCCATGCGCCTTGTTGATTGTAGTTCCGGCGCCTGGGGTCTTTTTTGTCAAATCCGACCCAAACACCCACGACCATATCTGTCGTATAGCCGACAAACCACGCATCTGTATCGTCATTAGTCGTTCCTGTCTTACCTGCAGCTGGGCGGGTAAGTCCCATCCCTATTGCGCGTCTACCGGTTCCATGTTTAATCACATTCTCCAAACACGAGGTGATTTGATACGCTACTTTTTCATCTAAGACAGGGATGCGCTCGACCTGATAATTGTCAGGCGGATAGATAACTTCCCCGGTTGTGTCCAAGATATATTGTATGTGCCTCGGTTTTGTCCGGGACCCGCCGTTTGCAAAGATGCCATACGCGGAGGTTAACTCAAGCACTGTCATACCAGATGCCCCTAAAGAGAGCGCAGGTTTTGGATCCATCGGACTTTTAATACCCATCCTTTTCGTTAGGTCTACAGTGCGGTTTATGCCTTCCCATATACCGTTGCTCCCTATAGGTGTATTCAACATCGCCCGCGCCGTTGGTACGTTAATAGAGGATGTGAGAATGTCCCGCATGATAACCCGCCCCTTAAAAATATCACTATAGTTATCTGGGGCCCACCACTGTCCAGGGAAAGGTTCCATTCCCCACTCTTCGTCAATGATAACAGTGGCAGGTGTTAATATAGCGGGGTCTTCTAACAAAGCAGCAAACACAATCGGTTTAAAGGCAGAACCAGGTTGTCGTATTGCGGACCCAACAGCGCGATTATAGAAATTAAACTCCCCATTTCCTATATAAAAATCTCTACCCCCTACCATCGCTTTGATGTCGCCAGTCTTCGGTTCAAAAGCGATGAGTGCTGCTTGCAAATAACCATCAATCGGATTAATTCTACTAATTTTGTTCGGATTCCGTTTATTCGCATCATAATTCGGGAGATGCCCGCCCCATTTTCCATCTATATAACGCAAATGTTCCGCGACCGCTTGCTCAGCAACAGATTGCATAGACATATCTATCGTTGTGATAACCTTCAACCCACCACTGTACAATTTTCCCTTAAGTTCGGGAAGCTGTCTGAGTTCTTCGAGGACATATTGAAGGAAGTGCCCAGCTTCCTTTGATGTCGTTTCCATGCCGCTTCCGGGCAGATTCTGCGGGAGGAGTGGGGCATTTTTAGCTGTCAGCCATTCAGATTCACCAGCGATATAGTCTTGTTCTAACATTTTCCCCAGGACTATATCCCGTCGATCTTTGGCATCTTGTGGATTAAAAAAAGGCGAAAAAGCGGCAGGACCCTTCGGCAGCGCAGCAAGCAAGGCACACTCATGGTTCTCCAACTCGGATACCGCTTTATCAAAGTAGCCGCGCGCTGCTTGTTGCACGCCGTGAAGCGTTTTGCCACCAAACCTAGACCGCCCTAAGTCTACATGATTCAGATAACGTTCTAAAATCTCATCCTTAGAAAAAACCTTCTCAATTCTCACCGCAAGGAGTATTTCTCTCGCTTTCCGGACATAATTTCTTTTCGAGCGCTGTTCAAAAAGATAAATATTTCGCGCTAATTGTTGTGTCAACGTACTTGTCCCCGCCAAACGCCGACCATATAATATCCTGTTTTTGAATGCGCCACCGAGACGTATGATATCAACCCCCCAATGCTCATAAAAGCGCCGGTCTTCAATCGCAATGAACGCGCCTTGTAATCTCCGCGGCATCTGGAGTAGCGGAATCAAACGCCGCGTAGTTCCCTTATCCTTATCAGCGATGTCATCTATTTTCTCCGGTTGAAGGTAAAAGTTTTGGCGCGCAACATTCTCCTCGTTCCGAATGGATACAATCTTTCCATCTTTCACAGAAATTTGAACGTGTCCCGCCTCTACATCAAGATTGGGATACGCAACATCCCACATATCCTGATCCCGTAGATGGATGCGAACAGTGCCGCTTTCTTTGCCCTTTTCCTTAGCAGCCTTAAGTGCCTGAGCATACTCACCGGGTTGGCTCAACCTCGGAATGATTTCCGATACTTTCTTATATTCCAATCGCTCCAATTTATCAAGCAAGAACGCTATTTTGTCCGCCGTTTGTACTTCACAGACCGAAGAGTAGACCTCCAGATGTTGCTGCCATGTTTCAATAGCAGTATATTCAAGATCATCAAATTTGATGTCCCGCACATCCTCCCAACATCCAATGAGCATGCCACCCGCAAATCCGATCCCCGCAAAAGCAGCCATGAATATTAGGATGCATACAACCCAAAATAGGGTTAGCAATACTTGAGAAAAGTGGTATAAGAGTCGGAGCATTTTGTTTTTTGCCTCCCGCCTAACATTCAATTGAGTGGGATTCACGGTGTTCTATCGTTGACACCCGTTTTCCGCACCCGCTTAATCGTACAACCGATCACCCTTGTCTTTTTCGATGGCTTCGGAATATCTTTCCCGGCGATCACTAAATCCAAAGCGTCCTTGAGATAGTGTTTCGTCGGCTCTTTCGGACTATTATCAATCGCCCCGGTATAGCGGAGGATGCGTTTCGCATCGAGAAGAAATACTTCCGGCGTTCTTCGCGCACCGAAATAATCGGCGACTTTGTTCTCTGGGTCTTTTAGCACCGGAAATTCAAAACCTTGTTTCTTACTATAGGCTAAAATTTCCTCAAGTTTTTCTTGTTTGTTTGAATTGATGCCGATAAACTGCACGTTCTTTTCGTCATAAGCCTTCACTAAGTTAACAATCCGATCCGTGTAATCAGTCGCTATAGGGCACTGCGTGGCAAGAAATAGTACCACTGTCGCCTGTTTTTCCTCACTCAATTTGTACAGTGTGAAATCTTTGCCTTCAGCATCCTTGAGTGTAAAATCCTTGACGACAGCGTCAAGTTTTACTTTTTCCTCTTCCGCGTTCGCAAACGCCGTTCCTATAGTTCCGATAGACAAAACTGTTACCACGCACATCCAACAAAAAACGGTAAAATGATCTTTTCTAAAAAAATATGTAAAAAGACTTAGATGCCGCATTTTCTAATTTTCCCCTTAATTAAGACGTTAATAGTGCTATTAAGTTTCAATTTTTTCGGCAAAGGTACGCCCTAAAATAAAATTTTACTTTTTTACTTGCATTCTTAAACTGCGTATAATATAATATATACATATAAACTAATCCTTACCATAGGAGATTATCCATGGCAAAGTTCTTGACTGCGAGACAACGCGAGATCTTTACTTATATTCAACAGCGCATCAAAGAAGGGTATCCGCCGACAATCCGTGAAATCGGTAGTAAATTCGGCTTCTCCGAAAAGGCGGCACACGACCATCTCAACGCGCTTGAGAAGAAAAAATATATTGGACGGGAAGAAGGCAAACCCCGTGCAATTTCTATCTTGAAGGAAGCGGACCCCAAACTCGAAACCAGCAAATGGCTGGAAGGACAGAACGCAAACCCTGCCTTAGCGGAAGTCCAACGCGACATTATAGAAATCCCGATTTTCGGACGCGTGGCTGCAGGTGAACCCTTACTTGCATCCCAGAATATTGAAGGCACGCTTCCTATTCCAGCACGCATGGTAAACAATCATGAGTGTTTTGCTCTGCGTATCATCGGCTCCAGCATGGTCGGTGCCGGCATCCTTGAAGGCGACTTTGTCATCGTTAGGAGACAAGCCAACGCTGATCCCGGCGATATTATCGTCGCACTCGTTGAAGACGAAGCAACCGTGAAACGCTTCTACATTGATGGAGAACGCGTCCGGTTACAACCTGAAAACCCCACGATTGAAGCGACCGTCTTTAGTGTTAATGACGTGATGATACTCGGCAAAGTCATTGGGCTCCACCGACAAATGTAGCAAAGGCTTTACTTCCTTAATTCTTAACTCAATAGTACTTACGCAAAATTGGTTCAGAACGCCTATTTTGATATAATAAAGGCACTTTCTATCAGGGTTCGGTGCGGTTAGAAACCGCACCTACCAGGGGAGTGCGTAAGTCCTACTCAATTTGATGGGCAGAACGAAAGTCTCTGCCCACTACCTCCCCAAAAACTAATCCGAATCCAAAAAATCAGTCAACTCGTGTAGATGAGAAAGCTGGACATCCGCCATAGATGAATCTGAACGCGTCTTTGTCTGATCGCCAACAAGCCATGCTGTCCACAGTCCCGCGTTCTTGCCACCCACCATATCTGCAGCGTAACTGTCACCAACGTAGATAGCATGTGCAGGGGCAACGCCCAATTCCGACAAAGCCGCTTCAAAAATGCGAGCGTCCGGCTTTGCTATTCCCAAAACCGTAGAATCTATGATCGCCTCAAGCAGCGGGGTCAGTCCGTATTCATCACACCACCCACGCGTATTCCCAAAGTTATTGCTAATGACAGCAAGTTTATAGGTGCCGTGAAGCGTTTCAAGCCAGCGCCGATTTTCTGCAAGGCTCTCAGCGGCACCTGCGCAAAACCATTCAACGTACTCGTCTTTCATTTTCTCGCTCAACCCGAGGCGTTGATAAATGCCCACTGCAATTGCTTCAGTAGTTTCTCGCAACGAACAACGCGCCGCATATTCAGAGGCGACTGCCCCAACCGGTAGCATTGAACCATCTTGGTAAGACCACTTAATAGAAGAATCCGGTTTTTGCAAACGCGCTGCCACAGTGTTCACAGCGTCTTGGTAAGACCACTCAATAGAAGAATCCCCGAATGCGAATTCTGTTATCGCTGCTCTATCAGCCTTGTCAAACGCTTCACGTGTAATCTCAGGATGCCGTTCGTGGATAAATTGATACGCCCGTTCCAACCAATGGATACCGTTTCCATCTAAAGTCCCGCCGAAATCAAATATTAATGCGCGGATATCCTTCATTCACTATTCCTTTTTGTTTATAATTCTGGCATTCAGGCAACTGATGCCTCCCGATGTAATTTTATCTCTAACGCTTTTACGACTTCAGCAGGGCCAATTTCCGTCATGCAGAGGTGCGGCGCATCCTGTCGATGGCACGTCCGTCTGTAGCATGGACGACATACCACAGGTTTCTCAACAACGATATGCCCCGCACCATAAGGTTTATGGCGTACTGGATCCGTTGGACCGAAGAGTGCTACCGTCGGTGTCCCAACCGCTGCGGCGATGTGCATAGGGCCACTATCACAGGTCAAGCAAATTTCACATCTCTCTAAGAGCGCCCCGAGTTGTAAAATTGAGGTCTTACCGACGAGATTGATTGCCGGTAGCGAAGTCGGCAATGCTGCTGCAAGTTCCGTTTCTGCTGATGAACCCGTTAGCACAAGGCTTGTATCGGGGGTCCGACGCGCAATTTGCTCGATGACCTCGACGAAATTTGCTATATTCCACCGTTTTGTGCGCCATGTTGTGCCTAAATTGAGAGCAATAAGTCTGTCGGTCAAAGAAACCCCTTCAGCACGCAAGAGGTCTTGAATCATTTCTCGGTCAGCATCTGTATGCCAAAACTCCAAAAAATCTGGAGATGCGTTGATAGTGAGGAGTCGCAGTACCCGTAAATACCGATGCACCTCATGGACGCTTGTATCATCCTCACAAGATGCCGTTAGCAACATACCTCGCCTGCTAATGCTTGTCCCGACACGGATCGGCACCCGTGCGAGGAAGGGTAGCAATGCATTTCGGAACGAGGTGGGATGCAACACAACCGCAACATCAAACGCAGCCCTGCGTATCTGACGCACCAACCCTGTTAGGGATCGGTAGCGTCCACGATTTTTGGTATCCACGATGCAAGTATCAACATAAGGATGCGTTTCCATCAAGTCTGCCACGCGTGGTCGCAACAAGAGTGACAGATTGGATTCAGGATAGGTGTTTTTCAAAGCACGCAAGGCCGGGGTTAATAGCACCATATCGCCAATCCACCCGCCTGTTTGACACACCAAAATATTTTGCATCGTCGCACCCGTAAAAAGACGATAAGCCGTCTGCCCTAAAAAAAGAACGGGTTTGACCAGGCCTTCTTACCGGTTTCGTCTGTGATTTCAACGCGAACGTATTTAGCACCGTTTGGAACACTATATGTCGCCTCTGTTAAAAATTCGCCATCGGATGGAAGGATCCTCCTGCCCCGGCTGCACTCCGCTTTAAAAACAATGGATTGTGCCGGTGAACATTTGACTGTTACCTCGCCATCCTCTAACGCCAAATCCACAATTTCCGGTCCGAGTGTAGAATAAAATGCGCCTGTTCGGAGTGATTCCATGATGTTATCAAGCGTCAGTTCCTCTGCCTTTACCATAATCCAACCGTGAAAGCAGTCGTGTTCCGTGCCGTGTGCATCATCTGAAGCAATACCGAGAACGGGCCCCCCCCTATCAAGCAGATCGTCCCACGCCTGCTCCGAAAAGCCTTTGCCGATACCCATACAGGTGTCATTATAGACTTCAACAGCAAAATAACCGCGCAACGGTAGATAATCTGTAATCGTATGCCCGCACCAATACGGATGACACAACACCGCTTCACCACCCTGTGCTTTAATCTCATCAATCACTGCGTTCGGATGCATCTTTGCGCAATTGATTGCCTTATGAATATTAATAGCAACAAAGTGATACGTCGCACCGCCGTATGGGTTTGACGGATGAACCTCGCTCCCTGATATTGCCAAAAAGTCGGATGTACTGTAAGCACTTACATCGTTAACCTTACGGTGATCTGTTAGCACGAGGAAATCGTAACCGGCTTCACGGTACGCCGCGAACCGATCCGACATGGCAAGCTGCCCATCGGACTCTGTGCTATGACTATGTGTATTCCCTCGGTACCACTGCCCCGGTTGTCGAAAAGGGTTTGCGTTGAACATTAGTTGCTCCTTGTTCCATGATAATGTATTTCAAGTCTTTAGGGATGATGCCTTACTCCACTGGATTGGGCTTCACACACCCATATCTATTTTAGCATATCCAAAATCCACTTGTCAATAATTGCTCAAATTATACACAAGGTCATAGGGTCGCATCACAATGCCCTCTAAAAGACGACCAGGTACTTCAAGATGCTTACCCTAAAAAAAGAAAGGGTTCGACCAAGCTTTCTTACCGGTTTCGTCTGTTATTTCAACCCGAACATATTTGACACTTTCCGGAATGTTATAGGTTGCCTCTGTCAAGAGTTCGCCATCGGATGGCAGAATTCGCTGACCCCGACTGCATTGAGCTTTAAAAACAATCGATGCTGCCGGTGAGCATTTGACTGTCAATGCTTTATCCTCTAACGCCATATCCGTGATTTCGGGTCCCATTGTAGAATAGAACGCGCCTGTCCGGAGTGCTTCCATGATACTTTCAATCCTCAGTTCCTCTGCTTTGACCATAATCCATCCGTGGAAACAATCGTGATCGGTACCGTGTGAATCATCGGAAGCGATGCCGAGAACAGGGCCCCCTCTATCCAGCAAATCGTCCCACGCTTGTTCTGAAAACGCTTTGCCGATCTCCATACAGCCGTCGTTGTAGACCTCAATTGCGAAGTAACCGCGCAATGGCAGATAATCTGTAATTGTGTGCCCAGACCAATAGGGATGGCATAAAACGGCTTCACCGCCCTGCGCCTTAATCTCATCCAGCACTGCGTTCGGATGCATCTTTGCGCAATTGATTGTCTCATGAATATTAATCGCTACAAGATGATGGATCGCACCACCGTATGGGTTTTCAGGGTGCACTTCGCTGCCCGATATCGCCAGAAAATCGGACGTGCTGTAAGCACTCACGTCATTAACCTTACGATGATCTGTTAGCACGAGGAAATCGTAGCCTACTTCACGGTAAGCTGCGAACCGATCCGACATGGAAAGTTGACCGTCGGATTCTGTGCTATGACTATGTGTATTGCCTCGGTACCATTGCCCGGGTTGGCGGAAAGGATTTGCATTGAACATTGATTAATGACTCCTTAAGTTCTGTAATAGTATGTTTGAACTGTTAGGTGGCACTGCTATATTGATTTGTTGGAATATCTCGCGAACCTCTTTTAATTTTAGCAAGTTTATAGTCTGTTTGTCAAATGTTCGTAGCAACCCTATTAGGGACTTATTGTTCCGACGTTCGAGTTGCCGGTTTCAATGCTGCGTTGAAGTCATCTTTGAATTGATTCTCGTATCTCTCGTGATAGAACGAGGGGACACCGATGACGCGGTATTTGCTGTTCTCTGTCAGGATTTTACTGTGATATTCAGCACAGATTTCTTTCAGAAACGCCTCTTTCCACTGATCATTTGCTGATAGATGTTCACCTTTAGGTTCAATAAAAAGTTGGTAACTCAGCGATGCCCCGTTTTTCTCACGTGAGAACAGCACAAAATCAGGTTGAAATCCTCTACCATCGGAGAAGTTGTAGATAGAGAAATGCCCTTCGTTGCGCAGCAGATAGATGTCGTCGTACATCTTTTCTGATTCTTGAATCCACCTATCTAACATTTGTACAAATGCCTTTTCTTCGCTCGTACCATAAAGGCTCTCAAAGGCAAACCAATCGCTGACTTTGACCAGATACGCCAAATCGCTACCGTCAGCACGCGGTGTATCTACATTGAATTTCAGGGTTTTGTCAATAAAAACAGCGCGGATTTGCTGCGCATAAAAGTGTTTCGTGCCTTCGTACTCGGTAATATCTTCGCGAATTTCGGATTCTATTTGACTGAGCAGCCCTTCACACGCGGATAGTTTTGCCGGACAATTCCCTTCTAAGTCAGAGAGGTCGCCTTTGAAAGTAATTGCTAAACCACCCAGATAGTTTTCTGAAGTGATAAATTCTCGGATAGATGTTAAGTGTGGTAAATACCGTTTAAGCGACGTAAAGGTAAAAAACGGATTGCGTGCAATGGCAGATTTAACGATATTCTGTTCAATATCAATTACCTTTACATCACGGCTACTTTGGTTTCTTTGTTGCACCGGTGTCTCACCGTTTTCCATGATCGTCGTTACGCCGCCAGCACCTGTATAAATAGTATGCTCATAGTTTTTCTGCTTCACACTCAGATTCGCTAAGTCGGTAAGAGATTTGACATGCTCGTAATCTTTCGGTACTTGTTTGTTAAGCCAGACAACACCGTGTTTGTAAAGTGCCGTTTCTTTGAACGCATCTTTCAACTTGAGTTCGCGAGTCTCTGGACGTGCGTCCATCATGCCGTGGTCAATCAGTGCAGTCCGAATTTCGGAGATGTAGCGTGAATCGTGGATGCTGTGGTAATGGAGTTCTTCCAACACGCGGAGTTCGTGGTCAAGGTCTGCATCAAACTTACGGCGGAATTTGTCTGTGTGGTCTGGGAAAACAAAAGGAAAATAGCGTGCCCCGCGCCCGATGAGTTGTGCCTCGGATATTGTTGTCTTCCCGATTCTGTTTTTTCCTGAATCGCGCGCTTCATAGCAACGGACAATGTCAAAGAGGTTCAGCACATCCCATCCTTCGTTGAGTTTTTGCACGGCAAAAATGGCACGAATCGGATTGTTTTTGTCTTCAAGGTTGTTAAGCCGCAGCTGATAAGTCTCCTTTTCCTTGTCGTTGTTGACCGAGAGACAGTGTTCCTCACGGAATGCCTCTTTTAGACGTTGGACCAACGCCTCGGTGGTCATCTTTTCATCAAAGAAACGGAATGCTCGTTGAACGATTTCAAGCCCTGATTCTCGAAAACTATCAATCTGATCGGTGGTAAGTTCATTAATCAGTTTGTGGAAGTTTGCCTTGTTCTCTTGCGATTGCGCGATTGTCCGCTGTGCCTTGAACAGAATGACAGGTTTTAGATTGATGCCATTATTCACCGCAACCTGTTCTTTGTACTGATTGAGAATGAGTGCTTGCAAGATGCGTGACACCTGATCTAAATCGGAATGTACAAGTACAACCTCTTTTGAGAATCGATCGTTGCGAAAGTTCACCAGATCGTAGCGGTAGATAATTTTGTTCCGGTACTTGTCTACAATATTTGGGTTCGGAATTAGTCGTTTCGGACTTGCAAAAAGTTGTTAAAAATTGCATTAAACC
>VXZK01000042.1 GCA_009845545.1 Candidatus Poribacteria bacterium | reverse complement strand
TCATGTTAATGAACAGTGGACGCTACATAAGTCCAATATTTATCAAACTCACGTTAACACCTAAAAAAATTAACTTTTTTAAATACTTAAACTTCATCTCGTTTGTCCCTCAGCGGCCGCAAACTAAAAATGTGTGCTACGAAAACTCTGCAGATAATGTATCCTCTTGAATCAAAACAGTGTCCGCACGTCTAAAATTTTGTAAGTAGCAACTTGGGGTAATAATATGATTGAGGAATTACATATCTCAACAAAATTGCTGAAAGCACGGAAACCACGATAACACTTGCCACACGGCAGTTTTATAAACGGATTAAAGAAATACGGGAAAAGGTAAGTGCGAAAAATCAGAGGAAATTTGGAATGAAACCCACACAATCTTTGATTCGCAAAATGGAGGCGTTATTTGAGGATGCTGAACGTTTTCTAAATGTTGGTGGCGTGCTAGGTCTAATCTGTGTACTGCTCTTATTCATTCCAAATACAGTTGTCCGCGGTTTTGTCTGCGGAGCCTTAGGGTTCTATTGGATCTTTGGAATCTTAGTTTGTTCCAATTGGGCAGACGCAAAAAGGGAAGTAATAGATTTTCTGTTATACCATGTTGTTGCAGATTCCGAAGCAGTATTGCCGAGATGGGAGCTGTACATGGCATATTGTCGTTCGGTTGTGCCTGTGGTTGAAGATTCCAAAACAGTCGGGTTCTGCAGAAAGGTAGTGTCGGAGCGTAAATTCTATGCGTATGTTAACGAAGCATCAAATGTGTTTTTTCCACACATGGAAATATACCAAGACTTCTTTAAGGGGATTTGTCTCGAAAACAGCACACAACTTTTTCTTGACAGTCAGTCTTAAAGCAAAAAACCTGTGAAGTGAGTGAGAACTTTAAAATAATTGGGAAATTGAGCACTAACAGAGGCGTTTGACAACACGTTGCTATTCAAAATCGAAACTTGTTTATGTTAAATGTTCAATTTGCAGATAGATATTGGTGTTTTCTAACGGACTGTCTTCTTTTCTCTTATTTGATGAAAAATACACAAGATTGTCCAAACTTTAGGATAAAAATAGCAAAGAGGAGCTCATGCAAGTCAATATTCAAAACAAAAATTTCACACTTTTAGAAATCCAAGGAAAGGTTATTGGACAAGATGCACTCGTACTCAAAACGATGCTTGAGGAGCATATTGAAGCACTTGTAGCACAAGGTGGAACGCCTACACTGATTTTTGACATGTCGAAAGCCCAGACAATGGATAGTGCAGGCTTAGGTGTGCTGATTACTACCAGCACCCAGATCCGTCAAAGTGGCGGACAGACGATGCTCGTTAACGTCAATAAAGGTATCAAACGCATGATGATTCGGACGAATCTGACATCACTTTTCGACTTTCCGCAAAACCTCACGGAAGCGATAACCAGCGCGTTGTAATCTATGCTACGAGACGACACTTATTCCGTATACCCCGTTCTATCCGTATTCCCGCCATACTTCAGCGCGTAAATCAGTAGGTTTGACATGAACCGATAGACGTCCGTGGAACGCCGAAGCCGTAACATTGTGCGACTCTCAATCTCTGCAGTTTCCATCGCACACATATAATCTTTGCGATTGTAAACTACCGCCAACCGATTGTCGATAATAATCCCTTTCTGAAAACGGAATTGTGTCGGTTGTGCGTTGTTCTCATTTCCCCAGAATACATCACCGCCGGTCGGTGGTTTCGGCAAGTGGTAATGGATACTGTAGATTTCATGGTCGTGCGGTAAAATTTCAAGCGGGTATTCTGGAAAAATTTGCCTGAGCTCATCAGCGACAATGTGTGCGAAAAGCCCGTTGAAACCGCAGTCGTCGAAAAACAGCATACCCCCCTTCTCAAGGATATATTTCCGAAGTGCGACGCGTTCTTCCGGTGTGAAACCTGTCTGCAGTGGACCGTCTTTGGCAAGTTGACGACTTACAGTAATATCCTTATCATGCCCTGTCATAATAATAAGCGGTGCATCCAAGATCTGAGGATCGGTGAGCCGTAGCGCGCCGCCTGCGAAATCCATATCCGCGCGAATCGGGGTGTGGGCCTCTAACCATTTGATGAGTGACGGGATCGCGGTCGGGTCCTGCCACCAATCCGAAAGCGAGTGTTTCAGACGAATCAATCGAATGTGTCCCCGAATCTCGTTGCTTGTCCCTTCAAGGATACCCCCCAATTTTTCTTTCGGTATTTTTACAAAATTTCGCACTGTTATATCAGGTCCATCGCCTAACCCGTTTGTCGGCAGGTCCCCATCAAGGAATTCTGTGAACCCAGTGTCGGCTGTGCCTCTGCTTTGGACGATAGGCGGCGTTGTTCTTTCGATGATTGGGGCACCACCGCCAGGAGCAACAGACGAGTGTGACGATGCAGCGTTCGGTGTCTCAACATTAGACAAGGTAGGGACATCCGCGACTTCCACAGGATCCAGCGCGTCGTCAAATCGTGGCACTTGTCGGACAGGCACTCTCTGCTCGTTAGGAAGCTGCCGGATATGCGATACCTGCGTCGGCGGGCGTGGTGTGGAAGTTTCTGTCGTGAGTGTCGGATTGATAGTGACCGTTCTATGGGTCGGGCGGATTTCCATCTCTATTTTAGTCGGATTGAGTTTAACAAGTGTCGCTTGGAACGCATCGTTATCTAACGCTCTTTGTTCAGATAACAACAACGCCACAATTAAGGCAAAGAGCAGGTGTAATCCAATTGAAGCAATAACCGCGCGAAAACGTCTCTGTTTCATTTTTACTTTATAGATGTCGCTGAATTTGTTGATAACTCTGCGCATCTAATTCCCGATAGTCCGGAATATCGTACCGATTCCCGCGCACGTCCGTCACAAAAAGCCGTGCTGGCGGGACCTGTTTGATGTTCTGATTCAACCCACGCACCGAAAACGTTATACGTCCACGTTCCGTTTCAACTTCCCATTCATGGATCCCGAATTGTTCCTTCACGCGATGAATCTTCTGAATTGTCGGTGTGAAATATCGTTTATCCAACTCCTCTCGTAGAATTTTCAGACTTTCCGGTGCAAGTTCTGATGGGTTCACGAGGATGCCGATCTCGGTATCTTCGTCGGCAGCAAGTGAAATATAACCGTCAGGATTGCTAAGCGGCATAAGCCGCCGCACCACTACGCGCAGATAACAGGCTTCATCCTGAATTTCGAGCCGTGCTGTCTCGACTTCAGAACGCGTAAACGTAAGCCGGGCTGCATCCAAATAACGCGGCGTAAAGTCATCTATCTCAGGCTGTTCCGGTTTTGTCGTATCGTCTGTGCCGAATGTGTCCTGTTTAACGCCATTTTCGTTGTACATGTTTACCTCTCCACAGCTTGCGCTTGTGCACGGACATTGGCAGCTTCCCGTTGTGTCTCTACAAGCTTGTAATAGATACCTTTTTGCGCCATGAGTTCCTCGTGAGAGCCGCACTCAACGCCTTTCCCTTTTTCGATGACAAAAAGCCGATCGGCATTTCGGAGCGTTGAAAGTCGGTGTGCAATCGCAAACGTTGTCCGGTTCTGCACGAGCCTGTCAATTGCTTGCTGAATTTTTTTCTCCGTCTCTACATCCACAGACGAGGTGGCTTCATCAAGAATCAGGATGCGTGGATTGTGCAGAATCGCACGCGCAATAGAAATACGTTGCCGCTCGCCGCCGGACAAACTTCCACCCCGTTCACCGACTTCGGTATCATAACCATCTGGGAACTTGACGATAAACTCATGGGCATTTGCCGCTTTCGCTGCCGCGATGATATCCACCATAGCGGCATCAGGATGCGCGTATGCGATGTTCTCCGCAATAGAACCGCTAAACAGATACGGATCCTGTAGCACCACACCAATCTGTCGACGCAAATCCTTGAGGTCAATTTGCTTAATATCTTCACCATCAATCTCTAACCGTCCAGAGTCCGGTGTGTAAAACCGGCAGATGAGATTAATTAGTGTTGACTTCCCCGCACCGGAATGACCGACGAGTCCAATCATCTCACCCGGTTGAACGTGAAGATTAATATCCTTTAATACCGGTTTATGTGACTCATAACCGAAGGTCATATTGTGAAATTTAACCTCTCCAGTGATATTTGGCATCGCTTTAAGGCTACCATCGTCCAGCTGTTCCGGTTGCGAGTCTATGACTTCAAAAAGCCGTTCCGCTGCTGTCATTGAACGAGAAGCCCAATTGATAAGCGGACTCACATACCGTAACGGTTGATAGAACATAGCAAGGTAGGCGTGAAAAGCGAATAAAGTACCGAGGGACATTGGCCCGGCGATGACATCAAGTCCACCGACATACCAAACGATGAGTGTACCGAGTTGGACAGCAAACATCAGAGGTGGGTAGTAGGTTGCCCAGATCATCTCAGCATGGGTTTCATAGTCTCGAGCATCAATGTTAGCATTTCCAAACCGGTTAACTTCATCCCTTTGTTGTCCGAAAGCACGGACAACTCGAATGCCAGATACCGAGTCATTAACGACATCGAACAGCTTTGAACGCCGCCGGTAGGCACGGTGCCAAAGGCTTCGCACTTTCTTCCAGAACCAACCTGCACCTAAGACAATTAGCGGAATTGGGATTAAAATAAAGCATGCCAATCGCCAATTCATTAAGAAAAGCACACTTCCAATCCCGAAGAAGAGAAGCAACTGAACGCTGAGAAACGAAAGCCCTTCTAACATAAAATCCTGAAGTCTCTCACTATCCTCAGTAATGTGCGAGATAACCGTTCCTGTTGTTCGCTTATCGAAAAATCGGATGGATAGGTTGTGCAAATGCTGGTAGACATGTGCCCGAATATTTGCCGCGATGCGGAAAGTCAACCATGCCCCCAAACGTTGTTGGAAAATTGTGAAAATTTCGCGGATGATGTATACGACTAACAGACTACCTACAGCCACGGATAAAGCGACAGTGGCTGGTTGAATGGCACGAAATATTTCACCCAATCGTGTCCCTGATGCTTCTGGCGCGGCGTTGGTGATTTCGTTCAAGCGCAGGATGTCATCAACCAGAATGCGAGAGAAATACGGAGGCACTAACGTAATCAGTGTGCCAACGATAAGGAATATAGTATAGAGGATTGCCCTACCACGATACGGGCGTATGTAAGACAAAATCCGTAACATTACCTTGTGTTTTTTCGAGCATGCTGGACAAGGTGAAAACTCGTCTGGTAACAGGAGTCCGCAGCTTTTACAGGAGTGCTCCTCAGACTTATAGTCCCAAATCGGTGCCTCATCGCGTTTACCGTCTCGGAACTCTATCTCGTCTCCGATGAAGCGCGCAACGAACCCGAACTTCGCCGCACAACCGTTGGAATAGCGAATGAGATCAACTGTGCCTGCTTCTGTTTCCAACACTAAGAGACCCGCATCTACCACGACTTCAGCATAGATACTTAACACACTTTTATAAGGGATATAGTGAAGCACCTCACCTTCACCCGTTACGGTAAATATCGCTGCATCTGTCAGCACGAACCACTCTTCGCCGTAACTACCAGATGAACTTATATCGCTTTGAACAGCAAATCGGATTTGTCCTAGCGGTATATTTAGGCTTTGTAATGTTTGTTTAAGTGAATCCGGCAGCGCGTCAAGCGTGCCCCTTGGTGTCTCTGCAGTTGCCATTCCTTCTCTGTTCTCCCGTACTTACTTGCTCGGTGTACGTTCATCCGGATATTTCCAAAGGACTTTGCGATCAATAGACCGCCAACGCCTTGAATCAACACGTCGGACGGCATATAGCTTCCGACCACACCTGCACCGTATATCGTGGACATGCCCATTTGAGCAGGTCTGTTGCTTTACAAAATCAATACTCTCTTGATGTACGCCATAGCCGTGCCTACATGAATAACAAACCAAGTACATCGTAAACACCCACATCTACTGTGTTTCCAATTTCTTTAACCCATTTTTCACTGTATAATTCACTTAAACAATATCCTTCAAACCACGACCGAATGTTTCTCCAAAACTTCATCGTTCAATTCAATACCGAGTCCCGGTTTCGTTGATGGAATGATGTACCCGTCTTCCCACTGCAACGGCTCCTTGAGAATATCGGCATGAAAGCCGTCCCATGTATGGATACCTTCCTGAATCAGGAAGTTCGGGCTACAAACATCCAACTGAATGTTCGCTGCACCGCCAATCGGACCCCCGTACAGATGCGGGGCGATCTGCGCGTAGTGTGCCTCACCCATAGACGCAATCTTTTTCGCTTCAAGGATACCACCTGTAATCGTCAAATCCATCTGCAAAATAGACGCCGCCTGTTGTTCGAGTAAATCCGCAAACTCATATTTCGTCAGCAAGCGTTCGCCAGTCGCAATGGGGATACTCGTTGACTGCGCAACGCGTGCCATCTCCTTGATATTCTCTGGCGGTATCGGTTCCTCAAACCAGAGCGGATCATACTGTTCGACGCGTTTCGCGAAACGGATTGCGCTGTTCGTGTTGAACTGCCCGTGGGTCCCAATCAGAATGTCGCACCTATCACCAACAGCATCCCGAATACCTCGGATGACACTCTCCGCGTAATCGAGTGTCTCTAACCTATCAGCAGTACCAGCATCAACGGGGTCAAACTTGACGGCGGTAAAGCCTTTCTCGACGTAAGAGAGCGCGAGTTCGCCGGTTTTTTCTGGAGAATCGCCGCGCCGCCATTGCAGGAGATAGGAATAGGCGCGCAATTTCTCATGGAACATACCACCTAACAGATTGTAGATCGGCTGATTCAACGCTTTCCCGACGATATCCCAACACGCCATCTCAATCGCACTCATCGCGGGAGTCGTCAGCGGACCGGAGTGCCGTACACAGGGACCTTCATAAAGCGTTGACCAAATTCTTTCAATCCGAAACGGATCCGCCCCAATCAGGAAACGTTCTCCCCAATCCTTGAGAAGTTCAACCACGACATGATTCAGTTGCGTATGATAGGTACATTCGCCTACGCCTTCGATGCCGTCATCAGTTATCAACTTGACAAAAATCCAACGCCTTCCACCCCAATGTGGCGGTGGTACATCAACGAGATACGTTTTCACATCAACAATTCTCATTAGGTGCCTCCTGTTTCAATAGGTGCAATCTCAGTGGCCAGTATAGGTGTCAATTTAGCGGTACCCCAGGCCCGGTAGGTGCGGTTTCTAACCGCACCGGATACTTCGCGAAAACCTTCAGATGCAGCGTTTGCGGAACACGGGTTCTGCGAAAGAAGAAACCGTGAACGGAATTCAAGAGGAGTTTGAAGTTATTACGGTTGCCGTGTCGTATCCGGTTCGGTTGCGATGCAGATCGCATCTGGGGTTTTTGCTGGGGTGTTTCTTCGCGTACGCCGCAAAACCGAACCTACCGGACCGGGGGATTCAGGCTGTAATTTTTTCTAAAATTGACACTTATGGTGCAATCTCAGTGGCCAATAACCAGTTAAAAACGCAAGCGTAACAGTGAACCTTCTTTCTTAACTGATAACTGGTAACTGGTTACTGGTTACCAATTGAAGAAAACATCATGGATTCCACCAATACGTCACTTTACCAACCAAGGTTGTATCCAGCAACCCTGATGTCATGCTGTCTGTTCCATACGTCTGATTGAAGACTAAATAAAAGTCGCTGCCCGGCTGGTAGATATAGTTGATTAAGAAATTCGTGGTAATCAGGTTCCGATCGCTGTTCCATTGTACGTAGAGTTTCGTAAAAAGGTCCGTAGAGAAAGAATAACCCACGCGCCCGCCAAAAACGTTGGTGTCAAACGTACCTTCGGGCAGCGTGACTCGGTTAAACTCGTATCTCGGTTCCAAACTAAAACGTCCAGTGAGTCGGAGGTCGAGCCGAATGTCAAATCCGCGACGGGTGCCGTTGTAAAAGTTTCCAATATTGAACCCCACACGTCCGTTGAAGACGTTACCTTCAGCATTGAGTATGAGGCTATAGTTATTGTAGGTGTATTCGCCCTTCGGAATGATAATCCCTTCCCGAATTTCAAAGTCTTCAGCGAGGTTCTCAAAATTTCGGTAGATGCGGAGTCCACCCCACCCATTCGTTTCCAATTCGAGCCATGTGCTCCAGATAAAAGTTCGCGTCTCTAATTGATTCTCTGAATTCAGGACAATATCGAGCTCCGGCCCGATCCACATCCGGCGGAGACCGTACCAATGAAGATAAGGGGTTCCGCGGAGTTCGCCTCGGAACCAACGGGACCCAGTGCGATACACGTAACCCACTTCCGGGTTAAAATCCTCACCGATGTCTGTGTAGGAGGCGTTTACGCGCGCAACTGCACTTTGCCAATTTCCGCCAAAATACAACGCGTTTGTGTTTCCTATGGGGGTTTCATTCGATGAGATATTGTTCCCCGGAGAGGCGTGGTCATTGATAAGGTCATCCTGATTTTCGCTCGGTTCAAAGGTACGTGCCCAGAGTCCGCGAAAATTCATCTTGTCGGTAGGGCGATAGATGAAATCAATGCCAGTCGCTCGATTGTATGCGTCAGCCCCTTGCTTATTAATGCCAATCACACCGAGGCTTGAACCTGTAAAAAGATCGCGCTTGATACGTAAAACCGAGTAGTTTGTTCTATCAACATCAACGGCATCTAAATTTTCTGTAGCGTCAGCTGCATACTTATCCGTGAAAACATTCAGCGCCCCTATACCAAAGCCGCCGACTTTACCCGTAACCTTTCCACCTGTCAAAATCGGGATAGCGTGACCCTCTTCTATGCCAATGCGACGACTATAGAAAAGTAGGAGCGGCGGCGGGGCATTGAAACTCGTACGTGGGATACCAAAATCGAATAAACCCGCACCTTCTAAGAAGAATTGGCGTTTCTCGGGGAAAAAGAGGCTGAACCGCGTTAAATTCGCTTGCTCCCGATCCGCCTCAACCTGTGCAAAATCTGTGTTGACCGTGAGATCAGCAGTCAGGTTCGAGGTGAGACTCACCTTTACATCTCCGCCTAAATCAAGCACACCAACTGTCCCATCCGCCTCCGTCCGCGCAATACCGGGGAGGAGATACGGCAGAACCTCAATATTCCGTCTTTGCGAGATCTCGGATAAGCCGGTTAGTTCGCCTAAGTGCGTTGTCCGATAGCGGGCCTGAAAGGTATATGCTGCCGGCACCGGTGCCCATGTGCCCTCTTCCTGATTTTTCTGAATCGTGCGTCCAAGGTTCAGACCCCATGTGAGTGTATCTTCTTTCTTAAACCGGAGTTGACTAAACGGAATCGCGATTTCTGTTGTCCAATTATCGCCATTAATTTTTCCCTTACTGTTCCAAACCGCATTCCAGTTCTCATTTCGACTGTCGCCGCTGTCCATTATCGCCACATCTTCTCGCGCACCCAACGGATTCACCCGGAAAAAGAACCCGCTCCGACGATCGTTATACGTATCTAATAGCACAAAAACGTTGTCGTTGTCCCATAACATCGTATCGCGGCGCATCTTGTTGGCAACAATTTTAGAGCGATCAGGTTCGCTGCAGACAAAACCGAAATAGATGTATTTGTCGTCATAAAGGATACGCACCTCTGTCGCTTCTGTTAAAGGAGCACCCGCATCGGGTTCAAATTGAATAAATTGACGGATAGGCGTTGCGTTCTGCCAATCGGATTCTGTCAGTTCACCATCAATCTCAACGCTCTCGTAAGTCCGGTACGCTTCTGCTTGAAGTTCCTCAGTTTCGGCATGGATACTAACAGAGATAAAAAAGAGAAGTAGCATTGATAGCCATCTACATAGATAATCCATGGTATACAAAGTGGAAAATACAACCTCCGTGATTGTCTTACAACTTCTATATATTATACCACATCTACCGAAATACTGCACATTCTTATTTATGTTGCCTCCAGACGCATTCAGTCTTTTTGTAGCGGTGCTTCCTGATCGCTATCTTCAACCGATTTGAATTGTGGAAGGAAAGTCCACCCTTTTGGAAAGGACCAAAACGTTAAAAAAAGATTTGACTTTGGGCGAAAATTATGGCATGATTAATGCATCACATTGGCAAACATAGTAAGCGTGATCGCAAGATTATGTATCTGCCTACTTATGCAAATCTTAAGGAATATTTCAAAGAATAAGTTTGAAAAGATGTAGAACGAAATTGGAGGAAATATGAGCAACGAAGGTAAGTGCCCAGTGATGCACCACACTCACGCACAGGGCACCATAGCGAACCAACAGTGGTGGCCGAATCAGTTGAACCTGAAGATGCTCCACCAGAACCCGCCCGCATCTAATCCTATGGGCGAAGATTTCAACTACGCCGAGGCGTTCAATACAATTGACCTGGCAGAACTGCAGCGGGACATCGAAAAAGTGATGACAACATCGCAGGAGTGGTGGCCTGCCGACTACGGTCATTATGGACCCCTCTTCATTCGGATGGCGTGGCACAGCGCTGGCACATACCGTATCCACGACGGACGCGGCGGTGGTGCCTCCGGCACGCTCCGCTTTGCACCGCTCAACAGTTGGCCCGACAACGCCAGCCTCGATAAGGCTGTCCGGTTGCTCTGGCCCGTCAAGCAGAAGTACGGTCGGAAACTCTCAATGGCAGATCTGATAATCTTTGCCGGGAACTGTGCTATCGAGTCAATGGGGCTCAAGACCCTCGGCTTCGCTGGCGGACGAGAGGATGTCTGGGAACCCGAAGAAGACATCTATTGGGGATCCGAAACCACATGGCTGGGGGACGAGCGTTACACCGGCGACAGAGATCTCGAAAAACCGCTTGGTGCCGTTCAGATGGGATTAATCTATGTGAATCCACAAGGACCGAACGGGAATCCGGATCCGGTCGCTGCAGCGATAGACATTAGAGAGACGTTCCGGCGCATGGCTATGAACGACGAGGAGACAGTCGCGCTCATCGCTGGCGGACACACATTTGGCAAAACGCACGGTGCTGCGGATGCTGACGCGTACGTCGGTCCCGAACCCGAAGGGGCTTCTCTTGAGGAGCAAGGACTCGGTTGGAAGAACACTTACGGCAGCGGCAAGGGCAGCGACACAATCACCAGTGGATTGGAGGGTGCCTGGACCACCGCGCCGACTACATGGGACAACAACTTCTTTGAGAACCTGTTCAATTATGAATGGGAACTGATAAAAGGTCCCGGCGGCGCGTGGCAGTGGACTCCCAAAGATGAATCTGTACAGGACACCGTGCCGGACGCTCACGATCCCTCAAAGAAGCACGCGCCGATGATGCTGACGACCGATCTATCCCTGAAGGCGGATCCAGCCTATGAGAAGATTTCCAGACGCTTCTACGAGAATCCGGACGCGTTCGGAGAGGCTTTTGCTAAGGCGTGGTACAAGCTGACGCACCGCGACATGGGACCTCGCACACGATGTCTCGGTCCTTGGGTGCCTGCGGAACCGCAATTGTGGCAAGACCCCGTCCCTGATGTCGATCATGAATTGATTGACGCGCAAGACATCGCTGCCCTCAAAACCAAGGTTCTCGACTCAGGATTGTCCATTTCCCAACTCGTCTCGACCGCTTGGGCATCTGCAGCAACATTCCGCGGCACCGACAAGCGCGGTGGCGCGAACGGGGCACGCATTCGCCTTGCACCACAGAAAGATTGGGAAGTCAACAAGCCGTCTGAACTGGAGAAGGCACTTCAGACCTTGGAGGAGATTCAAGGGGAATTTAACGGATCGCAGTCCGACGGAAAGCAGATCTCACTTGCTGACCTGATTGTTCTCGCGGGGTGTGCAGGCGTTGAGGCAGCTGCGAAGAACGCTGATATTGATATACAGGTACCCTTCGCTCCGGGACGCACCGACGCATTGCAAGAACAAACCGATGTCGAATCGTTTGCTGTGCTGGAACCGACTGCCGATGGATTCCGCAACTATCTCGCAAACGGACACGACAGAACAGCCGAAGAGCTACTCGTGGATCGAGCGCACATGTTGACACTCACCGCACCTGAGATGACGGTTCTCGTCGGCGGATTGCGTGTCCTGAATACAAACGTTTGTGAGTCCGGATTCGGTATCTTCACCGATCGTCCCGAGACGTTGACGACGGATTTCTTCACGAATCTGCTTAACATGAACGTTGAGTGGGCGGCATCCGCTACAGACGAGAATATATTCGAGGGACGCCATCGCTTGACAGGCGATCTCAAGTGGATGGGCACCCGGGTCGACCTTGTATTCGGCTCGAACTCCCAACTCCGAGCCATTGCGGAAGTCTACGCATGTGACGACGCGCAAGAAGCATTTGTGCGTGATTTTGTGGCTGCGTGGAACAAGGTCATGAATCTTGACCGTTTCGACCTTGCCTAATCTCGACGAGACAGGGCAGTAGGAACGTGGAACTCTCACGCTCCCACTGCCCTATCTCCTTCTACACTTCTCTCCTCTCACCCATCTTGTAGGAGCGAGTTTCACTCGCGACTCACACCGACTGCCCTAAAGAATCTTATTGATTTTCCTCCCAAAGTGTGCGAAAATACAGAGAACCGACCCCTTTACAGACAAGGAGAACTATGAAAAACGATAAGAAAACAATCTTTGGATGGTGCATGTACGACTGGGCAAATTCGGCGTACATCACGACTGCTGCTGTTGCAATATTGCCCGATTATTTCGCAAGAGTCGTTGTCGGAGAAGCCGGGGTCAACATGCTCGGCATGAATATGAGCGCGACAGCATTATGGGGTTTTATGTTGGGCGGCGCGGCATTCTGTGTATTCCTCTTTGCTCCGGTGCTTGGTGCTATTGCCGATTTCTCTTCAGGGAAAAAGAAATTTCTCACGAGTTTCGCGTATATGGGCAGCCTCTTCGCAACAATGCTCTATTTCTGTAAATCCGGAGATGTCGGATTGACAATCGCGCTTTTTATGGGTACCCAAATCTGTTTTGTTGGGGGTAATGTCTTCTACGATGCTTTTTTACCACAGATCGCCTCTGAAGACAAACTCGATGCTGTCTCTGGGAAGGGATATGCATTCGGATATATCGGTGGGTCGCTCCAATTTGCCACCGCGCTTGGGCTTGTCGCTATGCACGAGACAGTCGGTATAAGTATAACGATGGCAGCACGCATCGGGATGGCGATGACTGGCCTCTGGTGGGCAGGATGGACACTGTTGACCCTGAAATATCTAAAAGAGGTCAAAACACCTTACGAACTGCCAGAAAAGTACCGCCATCAACCCAAAGTTTTAGCCTATCTCACCCTCGGCATCAGTCGTACGGTTGCCACCGCAAAAAAAGTCGGACGTTTTAAACACCTCACCCTCTTTCTCATCGCTTATATGGTCTACAATGACGGTATCCACACGGTTACCAGCATGGCGACGATCTACGGCACCGAAGAGCTAAAACTCACAACAACAGCACTGATGGTAACACTTTTACTTGTCCAAGTCGTTGCGATAGGCGGCGCGTTAATCTTCAGTCGGCTTGCTGATCGGATCGGTGCCAAACGTTCCGTGATGTTTGCCTTGGTGCTGTGGAGTGGTGTTGTCACTTACGGTTATTTCATCCATACCGCAACAGAATTCTTCGTTTTGGGCATGGTTGTTGGTGTTGTCCTCGGCGGAACACAGGCATTGAGTCGTTCCTTCTACGGCGCGATGATTCCCGAACAGGCAAGCGCGGAGTTCTACGGTTTCTATTCTGTCTTCAGCAAGTTTTCATCGATTTGGGGACCTGTGACTTTTGGCGTTATCAAACAGGTCACGGGCAGCGCACGTCTTGCTATCATCTCATTAATGATTTTCTTTATCGTTGGATTGGTGCTGTTACGGTTTGTCGATGAGACAAAAGCGAAAGCAGATAGGGATAAGTTTACATTCTGACAGGTTTCAAACCCCGCCGGATTCTCCTATAAGGAAAAATTCCTTAAAAATTCTGCAAGACACCCTTAACTTTTTCCGTTTCATCTCTATAATTAAGATAGCAGGCATTTCATGGATGATGAATTGCTATTTTTAACTTTCCTCAGTAAAAGGAGAAGACAGATGGCAACTACAATTCGCCTGAGGGGTGGCGTTGTAATTTTGGAACCGAATGGGAAGCTAATTGGAACCGCAGTATCGGAATTGCGAGAGAAACTCGCTGCGCAGTTAGAAGCCTCCAATGCAGCATGTATTCTCATCAATTTCGAGCATGTTAACCAAATGGACAGTTCCGGACTCGGCATGCTGGTCAATACACGTGCCGTTGCAGCGTGGAAGAAAAGCCGCATCGGGATTATCAATGTTGAGAAAAGAATCAGAAACTTGCTCGTCCTAAGTCGGCTCGTTAGCCTCTTCAAATATTTTGATACGGAGGCAGCTGCAATTGCGGCATTCAACCGTGAGCAGCGGACCTTTCCTATGCAACTGAAGAAATCAACGATTTGAGATGCAAATAGTGAAGCCGGTAAATAAGTGCCCATCTTTGTAGCATAGGAGCCTGTTGGTTTCCTGTGGCGGTATAGTGTGCGACTTCACAGTTGACAGACGCTCAATAAAAAAAGGGACGACATTAAATCGTCCATTCCTGCGTTACTCTATCGTGGCAAAACCGATAGTTATTATCTGGCACGTTTCCGAAGCGCGCCTATAAATACGTAACTTATAGTAAAGCCCATAATTATTTAGACGCGCGGTTGACCGTAGGGGCTGGGTTACCCAGCCCCTACGAGTGGGTAACGTTATCGTGGAGTGTCAACTTATTTTCGTGCTTTACTATAATTCGATAACTCGAAAATAATCGGGATTTCAAGTCGCAGGCTATTCCCCTCCTGGCCTTCAGGGAAAGATGGGTAAGGCACCGCATTTTGGACTGCGGCGATTGCAGCATTGTCAAGGGCTTTGGAGCCAGAAGAATCGCTGACGACTGGATTCCGAATGGTTCCATCTTTGAAAAGCGTGAACCGAACCGTTGTTGTTGTACCATCGTCCAGGTGCCGCACGCGTGGCGGGAAGCGTTGAACCTGTTTGATCCGCTCCCGGACGGCTTTTAGGAAATCGTTAAAAGACTGTTTCGCTTCCCCTAAGTTGACTGAGGCGAGTTCTAAGTTCTCCGGATCGTCGAATTCTGTTTGGGCAAGGCTCGTTCCCATATCCATTCTTGAGACTAAACTGGTGCTTTCAAACTTCGGCACCTCGAATTTCGGCACCGTTGTAACAATATTTGCCTGTTGTTGCGTTGCTCTGAACAGATTTCTGCTGATTCCTACCCTGCTTGGTGCAAGGATGCGACGTGCGGGGACATCACTCGTCGGCAGCGTGAAGCGTGCATTGCCCATCGGAATTTTAGCACTCGTTGTGACAGCCTGTCCTTTCGGTACCCGGATTTTAGAAAACTTCGGTTTTTTCGGTTGTCGTATTGTACGAGGCGGTGTACGGCGTTTGGGTTGTGATTTCTCGGCTTCCAAAACGACACTGTCTACTTTGTCTTGGCTCATCTCCAACACTGTTTTGTGAATAAAGTAAACAGCACCGGCAATAATCCCGATGACATGCAGTCCGATTGCAAAGGTGCAGGCAATCCGGATCGCTTTCTTTTTCCGTTTTTGGGCGGCCTCTCGGTTCTGCCGCTGAGCATCGGCAAGCGTTATCATATTTTTTCCTTTCAGTACTTTCTACGGTTTGCTATATCAACAATTAATCTTCATAACTCAGCAACTTGTATCGACTGTTCTTAACAACTACTGAGCCGAGAATCTTCAATTCCCGTTTTTCTCCGGCAGCGTTCTGTAACGTCAAAACGGTCCCACGTAAAAGTTGGAATCCGTCGTAAGTTTCTGACGGTTGATCAAAGCGGATACTCGCGAACTTCAGATTATGTCCGCCATAACGGGCGATCCACTTTTTCATTCCGATATTGCATTTCTTGTTCATATTTGACCAAGCAAAGTCGCCCGGAAAATTACTTGGCGGACGGCTTGCAGGGAATTCGGGCCAAATCCAGTTGAGGAATTCGTCGCGTTGCACACGCAAGCGGTTCAAGTGTTCAATATCTTTGCGGTTAAGGGCATCAACGACTGCCAGACCGAGTTGGTCAGGCGAGTCGAGACTATTTTTCCATATCCGTTTCTCACAGCCTACCGAACTGCTGTAAACCAGCAGCACGGCTAAAAGCATGTAAGATGTGCGAACAGTGAGTTCACTACTTCTGCTCACTCGTTGTCCACCCTGATGTCCAGTTATTCGACGGGCTCACACCACCGATGAAATCAGCAGGTTCAAAGAAACCGTCAGACGGCGGCGGTGCCGGAGACACAGCTTTAGCACCCGCACCAGGCGTGAAGTTCGGTGCACTCTTGTTGAAAGGATCCGCCAAGCCTGGGTCAGTTTCCTTGTTACCGTTTCTCAAGGCAAAAGCAGCTTCATCGAAGCCATCGTCCTCCTTTTCGTCTCCGAAGTTACCTTTTCCATTTTCAAAGAAAATACTATTCTTGACAACCAGCTGACCGCTATCTGCTTGGGCATGTGTCGCTTCGTTATTGATGTCAAGTCCGACTTTGTTAAATCCGGTAACAATGAAGTTCGCATAGATACCCGCCGCGCCTTCACGGATCAGCATACCGTTATCGCTTTCGGGACCAGACGGATCACCGATGAGCGTTACGTTGAAGATCGTCGCAGCGGAACGAGGTGTCGCTTCGTTATCTTTACTGCTGTTATCAACTTCAAAGCCGTTATCTGCGTCATCACCATACTGTTGAGCGACCCAGAATTGACCTTTACCAGTCCAACCGTCCGTCCAGTCAAAGGAATCGTCGCGCGCACCCGTCACGAGCACATATTTAAGGTTGACGGTGCCGCCGAACATCTCAATACCATCATCTTGGTTCATGTGGACTTGAACGTGTTCTACAATCGTACCGGATCCAACGCCTTGGAAGGAGATGCCGTTCAATTCGTTATCTGGGCTTAATTCGATACCCGCATACTGAATACGGACGTAACGGAGTATACCGCTGCTGTCTTCTGGATTATTTCCACCGAACGCCCCTGTGTCGCCTTCACCGAAAGTTACACCTTGGTTCGTGGGAGCATTTCCATTGATAATTAAGCCACCCCACTGTCCACGGGCATGGGAACCTTCAAAGGCATCACTTGACATGACGATGGGGGCATCAGGAGTTCCGTCTGCCATAATCTTAGAGTCTTGCGCAATAATGAGTGTGCCATTGGTTGCCTGCTCGCCGTAAATTTTGACACCCGGCGCAATAGTTAATATTGCGCCATCTTTGACAAACACTGCGCCTCGTAACAGGTACTCGTAGGTTGCAGAAAGGTGCCAGTTTGGGCTATCAGATGTGCTCAAAAGTGAACGTAACTGCCGTTCATAAGACAACTGATTCAGGGCACCCTCCAATTCCTGACGCGCGTATGCAGTGAGATTTTCATCTTTGAGGCTAAGTTGCATGTCCTCAATGAGTTGGCTGAGTTCACTGTCGTCCCTCGCGGTGAGGTTACCGTGCAAGACGACCACTTGGTGTCCGTCAACATCAAGGACTGCTTCTTCAAGGATAAGCCCTCCCTCCGTTTCATCGCTGCCGCAACCGACAAAAGCCAACGTAATGCTGGCAGTGAAAATCGCCAGCAACAAGAACAACCAATTCTGATATACACCCCGCGTTTCAGTTGATGCAGGGGCACCCCCAGTGTTTAACATTAGTTAATCCAGCTCCGTGTTTATTTTTTATCTACGCCCAACCGATCCTACGGTCAGGCATTTATGTTGTTGTAAATTTCTTTCATGATTAAGGATA
>VXZK01000129.1 GCA_009845545.1 Candidatus Poribacteria bacterium | reverse complement strand
GTCATATTAGCCACATGCGGTCGGTCTTTTCATCTAATTTTTTAGGACCCACGGGGAGCCCACCCGTTACTGGTGCTTTCCTAATCAGAGCCATTCAGTTTCCGATTTTTCAGGCATTTTCGCGGAGGGATCGCGAGCGACAAGAAACACCCAAGCAAAAACACTCGCTCCTACGGGGAAGAGCGGTGTACGAAAAAATCAGAGTTATGTGACAATTGAATGGCTCTGCTTCCTGATTCAGACGCTTGACTTTTTCGGCACAACGTGTTAGAATGTTTACCAAAACCTGTATGTTTAACCGCGCGGAGTGCGGGAGCATCTAAACACGGAACGGAGAACAAAACAGCCATGCAACGCATTGAAGTTACCACTAAACCGAACGGCGCGGGACGCAATTGGTTAGAAGTCGGTCATTTTGAAACAGACGCACTTGATCGCAAGCAGTGGATTAAAAAGAACGTACCCCATCAAGATTCAAAACTAACCGTAGATAGACAATACTCCGCCCGCGGTGAAACGATTGATTGGATCGTTATTATCCCGGAGAATTATCCGTTCACGCTCGTCAAAGTTACCTACGACCGACTCAACCCGAAAGCACTTGAGGTGCTCTGGTCTCCAGAGGATGGAACACCGGAATCCGAAAATGCACGTGAAGTCAAGATTAAACGCGTTTTTGAACTCGCCGCTGGCAATGATGAATTGACGAATCTGCTCAAAGAACTCCTTTCAAATAAGTAAGAGCGAAACCTTGGCAGCCCGATTTACACGTTTACCAACCATAACGTTCCGGTCCCCACGGTTTCGTAATTAATTCCTGTTTCGCCATCACCATCGTTTTGCTCGGTACATCGTCGTATAAGATAACGCCCGGTCCAACAACGCTATAAGACCCGACGCGCCGCCCCGGCATAATTATCGCATTCACCCCGGTCCGGCAATAGTCACCCATATACGTTGCATTCGCACCGTAGGGCGGGATTTCGTAACGGCCTTCTACCTGTATCGGAGTGTCCCTATCATCAAATCGGAGCGTTCCGCATACCGTTGCTGCACCAATATCGGTCGCGCAGCCAAAAACGCCAGACATTTCACAATAGTGGTAAAGATAAACCTTATCGAACAGGACACCCGCCATCTCGGCACCGTGTCCAATGATACACCGATTTCCGATAGCACTACTACCGACATCACAATAATCGCTGATTCTACACTGGTCTCCGACGAAGATATTGCCGTGCAAAATCGCACCGTTTGTGATATTATTATTCGCACCGGCGATAAGCGTGCCGTTGACAACAACGCGGGGTCCAATCACGGAGTTTTTTCCCAATACAACGTGCCCATTGATTTCAGCAGCATCCGAGATTTTCGCGCCTGCCTCAATATGATCCTCTGTAACCTGCTTTGCGAGATAATCAACGCACCGATTGTTCGCTTCCAGCACGTGCCACGGCTTATCGACATCGACAAAGAAATCCGCTGTCTCGACTGCCAATACAGTCCTTCCGTCGTCCACCATCAGTTGTAAAGATTGCGCGATTTCGGATTCAGGTGGCGGCATGCCGCCTACGGGGACCCGTGTAACGATGCCGGGGTTCCTTAAAAGGTAGGGGGTCGCGCTATTCTTAAAAGCGTATACACCACAAAGCCGATGTGAGCCGCCGCGCGGATGTCCCTCAATACCGTTAAGTTTTAAAACACCGCCGTTTTCGACATCCGCTGCCCCGATACCCGCGCAAAGCCAGTCGCTTGCGTCTTCATTGCCAAGCCGTTGCACAAGTGCCGCGGCTTCTACGTCGCCCGATCGAAATGCACTAATGAAGTTACGGAGATTTTCAGCAGTGGTTACGGTATCACCGTAAACGACGAGATAGGGGTGATCTTCGAGATGTTCGCGTGCTGTCAGTACTGCGCTTGCGGTGCCGTCAAGGGAATGCTGCGTAACAAAAACAGTGTTCGGTATATCGGCAAGTGCGCCGCGGACCTGTTGCGCGTGATGCCCCACCACCACAACAATGCGCTGACAACCTACCTCAAGCAAATTTTCCACAACTCGGCGAACGATCGGCTTATTGGCGACAGGAATTGTGCATTTCTGACGAAATTCACCATAAGGCCATACCTTACGTCCTAATCCTGCAGCGAGAACAATAGCGGTATCCATTTTAGGGTAATCCTAATTTCCTCCATGCGATATGCTGGTTCGTAAATTCTGCTAAAAACGTTACATCTGGATAAGGTGTGTCCAACTGTTTCTCGTATGGGACAACACCGATGACAGTCACACCTGTCAACTTTTCGATTTCGACCGGGTTAGTCGCTTCAGCGAGTCCGGCTGTCTCTGAACGGAGTCCATTGAGGACGATACCCGCGATGGGGATACTAAACTGTTGTGCGAATGCGACGGTTAAGAGTGTATGATTCAGCGTGCCTAAACCGGTGGTAGCGACAATAAGTATGGGAAGTTCTAACTGCTTAATGAGTTGGACGACGAGAAAATTGTCTCGGATTGGCACCGCGATCCCGCCGACCCCTTCCACGATCACGAAATCGTATCGCTGTTGGAGTTCAGCGAAAGCCGTCTCAATGCGGGACAGATCTATTTCTGTATTTTCCATCCGCGCTGCGACGGATGGTGCTAACGGATGCCGAAGGTAGATCGGGTTAATCAGGGAGAGTTCATCATCAACCTGTGCAGCGTGTTTGAGAAACCGTGCATCCGCAGTATCGCCAGTGCCAATCGGTTTCATCACCCCCACGTCTACCCCCGCCTGTTTAAGCGATGCCGCGAGACCTCCAGCGATCACAGTTTTCCCGATTTCTGTACCTGTACCTGTAACAAAAATGCCTTGTGCCATGTTTCGCATTATACACAAAGAGAGGGTTTTCGTCAAGGATTCCGTTTTCTGTCATCGGTTGTCAGTTAGTTCTGAATCGCGGATTACACAGATGACGCGGATTTTTAGATATTTGCTATCCGGTAGTAAAATTTAGAGTTAAAAATAAATTAACAATATCATAACACTTCTGCGATAGCAGGGGCTTGGGTGTTTCTTCAGAACCGTGGGTGGATTTTAAG
>VXZK01000091.1 GCA_009845545.1 Candidatus Poribacteria bacterium | reverse complement strand
CCGCCAGACCAGCCTACTCGGTAACAAGAAATATCATGCCGAACCGACGCGAAACAACAATCACAAACGAACTGGTGAACATCTTACGACACATGCGCCACGGATGGGAACTTGAAACGGAGGTCAACGCCTTCATCCGCGGCAACAGCGAACTTGATGCTATTGTCATTGAACACGGTAGAGAACCCGTCGGGATTGAAGCCAAATTCGCAACCCCCACCAATGCCAAAAATCTTATAGAGCAGGCAGAAACACGGCTTGTGCTTGAACTTGAAACGGAATACCACGTCGTTGGAAAAACGCTCAACAACGTCATGGCGATCCTTTACCCTGACCGCTTTAAGACGATACCGGGAAAGGATATTAACCCAGAACTACGCGCTGCGGATGACCTACAATACAAACTTGTGAATACTGTTGGGGATACCGTAGGACACTTCCCAGAAAATGGATGGGCAAAAGGCACCGTAGGCGACATCGCAAACGCGCTCCACGTCGGTGCAATGCCGACCTCTCATCTTGAAAATGCTGCTGAGGAGATGGAGAAAAGTATCAACAAGGCAGCTTACCTCCTTGAAGAGGCTATCGTTGATCACCTTGCTATTGGCAAGAAAATTGAGGCGATTCTGCACCAAGAGGTCTTCTCTAAAGCGGAAAATAACACAGCAGAAAGACCGAACATCCAGACGCTCCGCATGGCAGCATTGATTATCACCGATGCCTTCGTCTTCCAAAGTTCCCTCGCTGGTAAAGCAGAGATGGAATCTGTCCGCTCACTCCGACAACTTCTACCGATAATTGATTATGCTGATGTTATTGAGGACTGGAACTCGATTCTCAAGGTTAATTACCGTCCAATCTTTGAAGATGCCTGCGATCTCGTTGAGGCACTCGCAACGGATGACAGACTCGTCAAACATATCTTAAAACTGCTATGTGAGGCTGCCAAAGACCTTGTGGATACGGGTATTGCCCAGATTCACGAACTCGCGGGTATCGTGTTCCAAAAGTTAATCACCGATAGAAAATACGTCAAGGCGAACTATACGCTCCCCGAAAGCGCAGTGCTGCTGTCTACGCTCGTGATGCCTGAACTGCCAACAGGGAAACTCCCGAAAGTGGCAGACTTTGCTTGCGGAACAGGCGCGCTCCTCAACGGTGTCTATCAACGTATCCTGTCTCTGTATGAACAATCGGGCGGAAACGGTAGGGACATCCATCAGCGAATGTTGGAGAAGCACATTGCAGGTGCAGATGTCATGCCGAATGCAACACACCTCACCGCGGCTGCACTTGCAAGTACGTATGCAGATATTAAAATCGGTGGCACGCAAATAGTTACTGCACCCTACGGAATAATAGAGGATAAAAGTTACGCGATCGGTTCATTGGAATTGCTCAACGACATTTCTTTATTTGACACGGAAGCTGAACAGATCGGCGGTGAGGAAAATACTATTGTTAAGCTCCAACAGCAGTTCCCACACGGTGATATTGATATTGTCATACAGAATCCTCCCTTTACACGCCCGGGCTCGGATAGCAATTCCAGCATTCCAAAATCTACGTTCCAAGGTAGTGATCGACCTAAGGAAGACCAAAAATTGATGCAGGCTGCATTGAAATCTAAAAACACAACAGTAACTGATGGCACTAACGGTTTTGTCTCCGCTTTCGTAGATCTCGCAGACAAAAAACTTAAAACCGGCGGCACCATGGGCTTCATTCTACCGCTGACAGTGTTAAGATCTCCAACCACAAAAAAACTAAGGGAGTTGTGGGCAACTCAATATCACAATGTAGTCGTGGTAACCATGGCGCAGGCGAAAGCAGGAGACTGTACATTCTCTGCAGACACGACTATGGCAGAATGTATCGTTGTCGCGACGAAAGGAGTTAGCGATAACACAGGACGCGGGAAGTTTGTCTGTTTGGCTGATAAGCCACAGAGTTCTCTTGAAGCAATGGAGATAGCAAAGCGGATTAACCGAAGCAGTGAAAAACGAAGACTTGAAGATATTCCTAACGGAGGCGATCCTATTAGTTTTGGAGACACAAACAGTGGTGCGATGTTAGACTGTTCAATAAAAGATGATGCCGTATGGATCGCAACACGGGCGAGATCAATGGCGTTACTTCAAATGGCAAATAGGCTAAGAATAAAAAAGCTGCACTTTCCAATGTCAAGGGATGCTGCTCCTATTCATATCTGTCAGATGAAAGACATTGCGAAGGTTGGTTCAGCAGATTCTTATAGAAAAAAGGACGGTCCGTTTATTATGGTCGAAGGGTGTGAGCCCAATAGCGATGGTTATGATGCTTTATGGAAGGTTAATGCCCCTTTACAACGATCTATGATTGTTGAGCCTGATTATACTGCGATCCCACGTTCAAATGACAATGCTATGGTCAAGCGCGTTTTAGACTGTTTCAGCAAAACCCATTATCATATCAACCTTAGATTTACTGCAAATTCTATTATTGCTCCTTTAACAGAGAAACCATCTATCGGTGTACGTTCAATGATTAACGTTTTACTCAACGACCCGCGACATGAAGTTGCTTGGATGCTCTGGTGCAACTCAAGTTTAGGTTTGCTTTGTCACTGGGCACATAGTAGTAAACAACAGATGGGGCGTGGTACACTACGCCAGCAAACATTGGAAACACTGCCTACGCTAGATGTCCGTGAGCTCTCCGATGAGGCGTTAGCAAGTGCTGAAGCGTTTTTTGAACAGTTGAAGTATAAACGGATGCTGCCTGTCAATGAGTGTGCGCATGATCCCGTGCGCAAGGAATTAGACCGCTGTCTATTGACTGAAGTGTTGGAAATTACGAGCGACAACATGCTTGAATCCATGCAGACGCTCCGCGAAATGCTCTGCGCTGAGCCGAGTATCCACGGTGGGAAGCAGTCTAAATGTAACCTTGATGCAGAGTTGGCAATGCTTAAGAAAAAAGGGATTGCTTTTCCGAGTTGGTATGTTGACGAATAGGTTTGAGAATTCCGCCACTACAAATCAAACACAATGCCAAGCAATTGTTTTCATAAGGTTTTTGACACAAGATGCAAAATATGGTATCCTATTTATA
>VXZK01000309.1 GCA_009845545.1 Candidatus Poribacteria bacterium | reverse complement strand
ACCCTATTGAATGGTAAATGTCAAATTTTAAAAAAGGCTACCCAATAACGCCATGAAAATTAAACCTATTTTCATCATCGCTATACTTGGTGTACTGCTATCGGTACTCTTATGTGGTATCTACTTCCAGTTCACCTACTTTGAACCAGACACTGTCTCATATCTATTCCAAGCGAAGTTGTTCGCTGAGGGTAAACTCTCGGTGCCCGCGCCCCCGGAACATGGGTTCTCTTCTTCACCCCATATTAATGTTCTAAACGGTAAATGGTATTCAAAATATCCGTTCGGAAATGCCTTGATGCTGATGTTCGGTGTATTTATCAATGCACCATGGCTGATCCCTGCACTTGCAACAGGCGGTGCGCTACTATTTCTCTACCTTTTTGTGAAAGAGATATATGGGGGCATCCATAACGGAATCGCACGCATCGCCGCGGTGCTTGGACTCATTTCGCCAGCGACACTCGGTATGGGGGCAACGTGGTTCAGTGAACCGGTCAGTCGTTTCTACCTCGTGCTTTTCCTGTTTACACTGCTTAAGACATTGAATTGCACAAGCGATGCCCCGCGCCTCGCGCGGATTGGCTATCCTCTGCTTTCAGGGTTCGCCTTGGGATATGCTTTCAATACGCGTCCACTTTCTGCCGTAGTCTTTGGCGTTGTCGGTGGAGGGTTGACAGTTTATCATCTTTTCTCACAACGGCAGCATCGGCAAGCACTACTCGGCACGATAAAACGCTTCGGATTCTTCTTTATTCCGTTTGTCGTCCTGCTTGGTATATGTATGGCGTGGAACGCGCATTTCACAGAAGACCCGTTCATGTTCACGCACACAGTTGCGCAGCCTTATGATAAAATCGGGTTCGGTCCTCGGACGGAAGGCTACGTACCCGATATTGACGGGGCACGTATTTTCACACCCGCATGGGCGATCGAAAGGACATGGCGACACATCCTCCCGTGCATCAGTTTCAACGCCCTCGGCTGGGGGAGTTATCACCACCATTTGTTGAGAGATGCCGAATTATCTTTAACATGGCTGATCGCTTTCGTCCCGTTAATTCTGCCGTGGTGTTTATTATTTCTCCCGTTCTTCCACCCTTCGCGTAACAGATACGATGTGTTCTGTCTGACCCTGCTTGTTGCCAACCTGTTGCTTTACGCTTTTTTCTATTTTGAGGGTTCGACATGGGGATACACGCCAGTGAACGCCCGCTATTACACCGAATCGACATTCCTCGGCTTCATTCCGTTGGTAGCACGCGGGATGTTTATCTGCTATGAGCGTTTCAAACTGCGTGAGAGGCGCGGACTTGCGTTGGCTGCTGGTGTGTGCCTATTGTTGTTGAGTGTCAACACGGTATGGAGTTATGTCCGCATCGGCGAAAGATACCAGAATTGGGGGCATGTCTATCAGAAGCTGCCACCGATGGTAGCGGCGCAAAACATTCACAACGCCGTTATTTTCGTGTCTCGACACCGAGGCGCGCCGATTGGCGATTATCCGTTTAAGAGTCTCCAAGAGGCGGACATCGTCTATTTTAAACTCGGTCCCGCACCCCGCTGGAAGCTCACAAACAGCGATTGGGAAAATGTATACGCTCAGTATTTCACCGGTAGAAGCGCATATCTATATGTACCGGGTGAGAACAGTCTGGAACAATTGAAATAGAGATGGACCTTGCTTACCAAAGCGAGGTTGGGGTTTATGATGTAACTCTCGCTCGTCAGTGGTGAGAGTTTACATCACCTGCTCTAAAATCACGATGTCCCCCGGATTCCACGATTGCGCGATGATGTAAAGTTTACCGTCAATCTTGCGAATCACTGCACCGTGCAGATGCTGGAAAGTCTCGACCCCTAACTCTTCTTTTAGCCTAACGGTTGAGACGAGATGATTTCCTTCCAGTATGTAGAGCGGCGCGCCTTTCTCTTTATCCGGTCCGAAAAGACACGCAACGACAGCATATCCCGCTTCGTAATCAATGCTACACGGGAATGAACCTTTGATCAACGGCAGCGTTTCCAGATAGGTGCCGTCTGGCGAATAGCGTTCAATTTCCGCATTTGCCCGATCAGAAGCATCCAATCGGTTTGTTCCATAAGGCACTGTGATGTGATGCCCTGTACCGAATTGTCCGGGTTCATCACCTTTACCACCGAATGCTAACGGATACCAACTCGCCTTAAGCGGTTCAAGACTCGTGAGTTTCGCACCCAGAATATAATCTAAATCAGAGTAACCGGTCGTAACATAGAGCATGCCATCGAGGTGCGTTACCCCCGTGGGGACAAACTTTCCGCCTTCACTGAAATAGGTGTTGACCGCCGGATGCTTGAAATCTGTCATCGCGTCTGGGGCTTCCAATGTATGAACGAGCTTCCCATCCATCGTCGTCGTGAAGATTTTACCGACATCGTTTGCCGGAAAAGAGAGGTAAGGTGTACCATCGGATGTTGTCCAGGCGGTTACATAGTGTGCATTGGCTTTTTTCAACGCGGCGGGAGTCTCAATCAGTCGTGTCGTTTTCAGATCGGCACTGATTTGGATAATACCGACTTCAGGCAGTGCAAAGTAGGTTTCGCCTTTGCCTTCCCGCCGGTCCACGTCAAACCCACCGTGCGCCTTGTCAATTGCAGTGACGACTTCCGCTGGAAAATGGTCGCGTGTATAAAGGACTTTGAACTTAAGCGCGCCTTGTCCACTGGTGAATTTTGTATCCGGTGCTTTCTCGTGATGTGCGACGAACTGAAACGCTTCCTTCTCCACTGGTGGGTGTTCTGTCACGTGTGCAGAAGCGTGCCCGATTACAAAGGTAACAGCGACAATTAAATAGAAAACTTGTCTCATTCTTAAATTTCCTCTCTATGTTTGTATCATCGCTCGAAAATTTTGGGTAAATTCGCAGCTGCGCGCGATGCTCGCTACATCTTCCATCTTATATTGGACGACCAGCGGACCGGAAAAACTGATCTCTTTCAAACCTTGCGCAAACGTCTCAAAGTCGAAAACGCCTCCACCGGGTTCACCACGGTTGCTCCCCGATACATGTACATCACCGAGGCACGCCTTCATCGCGTGTGCTGCAGCATGTGGCTCCGCGTCATCGTTGAAAAGGTGATACGTATCGCACGTCAGATAGACCGGCAATCCTGTGTCCTCAATGAATTGAATACCCTCGCGATAGTTATCCAGTGGACATCCTTTCTCGAACTCAAGCGCGATTTTCATTCCGTTTTCATCGCAACGGACTACCATCTGTGAGAGGTTATCGGCAAGTGCGTCCAGAGACGCTTCTCGCGAAACACCTTCTGATGGGTTGACCCACACACCGATGACATCAGCGTTGAATCTTCGGGCAACTTCGAGTACAATCTCAAAGTGTCGCAATGCCTCGGTTTTTCGGGCAGGTGTTGTCAGGGTATGGTTGCCAAAACCGATTGTCGGTGCGACGAGCTTGTGTTTCTCGGCGAGGTTCACCGCGTCGTCTATCTCCGCCCTGGAAAGTTCACCGAGAAAACCGGAATGTACAGGAATATTGATGCCTTCATAGCCTGCTGCGGCGACGAGATCAAAAATCTCGGCACGCGTGAACCTACCTAATGTACCAGCGTAAGGGTCATAACAAACAGTTAACATTTTTCCTCTTTTGGCTCCGTCTCTTTGGATAAAGGGTACGGATCTTCCTTCGTTAGTTCACCCTTCGGGAGTTCATAGTAGAGATGCCTATTGAAATCATACACGTTTGGGATCCCTTTTTTACGGTTCTCTTCCTGTGCTCTTTTCGCAGCTTGATTGGCAATCCGCAGCATTTCATGTGCCCATTCATAGGTTTCAGGGCTTAGTTTGTCTTGACGCATTATACACCTCCATTGTCAATGTCTCGTATAAATAACTCAAAGCCATTTCTATCTATTACCGTGAGTTGGCCACCCTCACCAAAGGCAACTTCCTGGGGATGTTCCCCAGAATTGTAAACCAAACTCCACCTATCCACGAGGTTTCTATAGATATGCCAAAAATTGTGTTTGCTCCGATAAAACCGGCGCACGACATCTTCCGTTGGGACATGGTGTCCACCTGCCTGCACACGATTCCGCACACGAGCAACTTTTGACAAAGTTTTGCCTCTCTCAGATCACTTCTTGTTCAGGCAGCACTGCTTATACTTTCGACCGCTCCCACATGGACACGGTGAGTTCCGCCCGATTTTCTGTGAGGCTTGTGCGGCTATTGGCGTATTAACTTGTGCTTTTTCCTGCCGACGTTGCCGTAGAATGGGTATGATACTGTTCGCAGGTCGTCCCGCCTGCAGCGCAGCAGCCATCATCTTCATCGGTTCGTCAATATGATTGAAAAACTGCTTATAGCCAGCGCAGAGGTAGTTCAAACCGTCTTCACCCGTAGGTGTTTTGATGAAACGATTTTTGGGGCAACCGCCATTACAGACAAACTTCACTTCGCAGCTGCGGCAGTATTCGGGAAGCGTGTCCCGCTTATCCGTGCCGAATTTGCGTTGGAACGTCGAATCCACCATCTCCTGAATAGTGTTCTCCGCAATGTTCCCTACGTGATAATCAGGCGTAACGAAATGGTCGCAGGAGTAGAGGTCGCCGTTATGCTCAATTGCGAGTGCATCACCGCAGGTTTCATTGAAGACACAGAGGCTCGGATTATAGCCCAACCACGCCTCCAACGCAACATCGAAAATCTGGACAAAAATTCTGCCGATGTCATTCACTACCCATTCATCGAAAATCGCACAAAGGAATTTACCATACTGTCGCGCCGTGACAGAACGCGGGGACACATTCTTCCCACCGAAATTCTCAACCGCAGGGATAAACTGCATAAACGCCGCACCCAGCTCTTTGAAATAGGTATAAACTTCTTTCGGATACTCGGCATTGTGCTTATTCACAACACACAGAATATTATAGTCAACTTTGTGCTGCTGTAAGACGCGTAAACCACGGATGACCTGTTCGGACGAGGGACGACCGCGTTTGTCATAGCGGTATTTGTCGTGAATTTCTGGCGGTCCGTCAATACTTACGCCGATCAAGAATTTGTTCCGTTTGAAAAATTCGCCCCATTCATTGTCAAGGAGTGTCGCGTTCGTCTGAAACGAATTCTGGATCTGCATACCCGGACGACGGTATTTCTGTTGGTATCGGATCGCTTGGCGGAAGAAGTCTACGCCCATCAGTGTGGGTTCGCCGCCTTGCCATGCGAACGTAACTTCATTAACTTCTTGTGCCTCAATGTACTGCTTGACGTAATTTTCCAAGACCTCGTCATCCATCCGGAACGATCGCGTTTCCGGGTAGAGTTTTTCTTTATCGAGATAAAAGCAGTATTCGCAATCCAGATTACATATTGGCCCGATCGGCTTTGTCATCACATGAAATGCGCGCGGTGTGCTGTGTTGAACCATCTGATTGTCCCCTTTTGCCTGACCTCATAGCGTACGCTCAAAGATGTTAGGACTTACGCATTCCCTCTTAAAGTCCCCCTGATAAGGGGAAGCGTAGGGGGTTTAAAGGACAGAAATTACCGCTCTTTGCGTCTAAACGTCCGATATTTACGCAATGTGCGTAAGTCCTGGATGTCTTAAAGTTTAGCATATCTCACGCGAATCTACAAGAAAAATTTGATTACCAATCCACTACATGGAAAATCCTTTTGGGAAAAAAAAGATGTGGTATAATATATCGCATGAACGGAGTATAGGGAAACCTATTATATTGTTGTTATTATTTGTTTCAAGAAATTTTGAACATGGAGGCGTTAAAATGAAATTACTCACCTTAAGTATTGTGTTACTCTTATGCCTTTGTGCCGTTTCATCGTGGTCACTCGAAGAGGATGACCCGGCGATTGTTGGCGTGTGGCTCTTTGAAGGCGACGCTAAAGATGCATCAGGCAACGGCAATGATGGAAAGGTTATCGGCAATTTTAAATTTGAGAACGGTAAATTTGGTAAAGCTGTCCTCGCTGCGGGCGGTGGCAGCATTGATGTCCAAGATTCAAAAAGCATCCAGAGCGTTAGTGACGAATTGACTGTGGCTGCTTGGTTCCGAGTCGATGCCGACTCAGATACCGGTGTCCGAAAAAATGGTGCTTACTTGTTGGAAGATCAGTCTGCTGGTGAACCGATACCTGATGGCTTCTCATTCAGAGTCTGGACAGATGCAGGTATCACCCCTGGATTCTATGGCAAAACAGAACTGGAACAGGGAAAATGGCACCATGTTGCAGGGACGTACGACGGTTTAAACGTTGAGATGTATGTTGATGGTGAACCGGAAAGTAAAAAAGGCGCGTTGTCGGATGCCAAGGCAGATTGGAAACCGGAATGGAACGGTAAGGTCGCTGCGGGGCAAGTGCTCCAACTCAAATTTGGACCAGAGTCGTTCACCGGTGGAATTGACGAGATTGTCCTTCTCAGCCGTGCCCTTGAGCAGGAGGAAATTCAGCAGCTCCTGAACGGTTGGGATGAGGCTTTCGCCGTTGAGCCGGAAGGAAAATTGGCAACAACGTGGGGGAGAGTGAAGGCTGCCCGATAGTCTAATCACTGAAGCAAGTCCATTGTCGCTATGCGAGGACACGCGCAAGGGCGGTCCTCGCTCAATCAAACGCCAAAATCTTCTTAATCTTACCCGGTTGTGCCCAATTACACTTCCCCGCACCATTGAGTTGTCGCAACAGAGTCGGAATCTCCGGATGCTCAAGCGTGGTCTTGATTCGTTGGGCTTCACGTTCAGACCAACACGGAATGAACGCGTGCATTGCCTGGTTCCCTTGCCACATCTGACCCTCTACACTGCTCAACACGACCGGTGTAAAATCGCTTTTCCCGTACGCCTGCCAAATTACTTTGAAAGGCGCGAAGGCATAAGGACCAACACCCAATAGTGCCCACCAATTGCCTTTATTGATAGCAGATCGGAGGAGCGTTCCTTTGCGGGCTTGTAGCACATCTTGAGCGTTTTGAAGATATTCTTTTAAAGTATCCCACTGTCCAATTTGATCCCATGTAAGCGGCTTTCCTGTTTGCGGATCGTACGGCAACAGGATCCACTTGTGGGGTAATGATGTGTTTTGCCGCCATATCTCCTTTGTTGCGAGCGGGTATAGAAACTGCTCAGGGAGATGTGAAGGTTTGTGGTCAAAGATGAAGACACTATTTGCGCCGCATGTATTCACACCCTGCCGTGGTTTTTGTTCTGGTGTCAATCTGATTTCAAGCGTCGTGTCCGTATTCAATTCATCAAGGTCTTTCACAATCCGCCATGGATCTGTCAGGTTTTTGAGCGGCAGTGCCTTATGTTCAACCCATTCGCCGTCTAATTCCTTAAAATACGAGATTGGAAAATCCTGCCGTGTATCTCCACAAAATTTAGCGCAACAGTACGAGGTGCTAACGCCGTCAAATACTTTCGTCGATGTGAATTCATAGACGACATCTACAGCAAAATCCCGACGGGAATCAGCGCCGTTCTGAAATCCTCTGGCACTGTAATTCCGAAATCCGCTATGGGCACCGTCGCCAAAAAAGAGAGAAGTGGGCAGATAGAAATATCCAACGCCATTCTTTTTCACCAATCTTCCCAAAGCCACTTTCAGTACCAGTGCTGCTATATCCGTCCGAGAAGACCCCAGAAGCGTCTTCTGCCTATCCGCTACAAGCCCTTCTTCGAGAAAAAAGGGTTTTACACGCGTTTTATATGCTGTCGGTAAATCTCCGAAGTTTGCCCACGGCGGATTCCCAATGAGAATATCGTATTCCACCGCATGCGCCTCTGTAATGACATCTTGGCAGAAGATTTGAGAGGCAGGAAAGTTAAGACCAAATTCGTTTTTAACGTTTTCTCTAAACTGTTCCAGATGCGCCGGGACAATCTCAATAAGCGTTAATCGTGACAGGCGTTCAGGCGTAATAGTAACGCCTTTTTGCCTCGCAATATGGAGCATTGCAAGCGGGAACGCCCCCTCTCCTGCAGTCGGGTCGCAGATATGCGCGCCATCAAGCCATGCGTCGAAGATGCCCCATCTATTAATGAGCCGCTCTGCCCATTTCAAAGGTGTAAAAACCTGTCCAATCTGTTTTTGCATTTCATTAAAGGATACTTGTTATCTTGGATTCTCGCAACAATTAATTGAGGTTTGTGTAGAGGAGACCGCTGTTCGCCGAGGTCCCCGTACCTCGGCGAACTTGCTTCTCAAATATCCAGTCAATTTTTACTTGATAATCGACATGGAACACGCTATAATTAGGAACGAATTCTACCCATAGAGAGTGAATTATGAGTAAACTCCAGTATCCATTTAATATAAGCGTCCTGCCACCTGAAGAAGGTGGTGGTTATCTAATTGAATTTCCTGACTTGCCGGGGTGTATCTCTGATGGAGAAACAATTGACGAAGCGATAGCCAATGGAAAGGACGCGCTTTTCTGCTGGATAGAAACATCAAAACAGTACGGCGATGAGGTGCCTCAGCCACGTTCGATAAATAATGCCTCATGTAATGCCCAATAGTTTTGCCTAACAATGCTTTGGACTCAAACACGATTATGACACAAAAAACAGGGTTCGCCTATCATCCAGACTACTTGAATCACGACACCGGTCCGGGACACCCTGAACGCCCGGACCGCTTACGCGCAAGTTTAGCAGCACTTCAACAAAGCAGTGTATGGGAGCAATTGCACCACATTGAACCAACACCGGCAGGCGTTGAGCAGATCGCTTACGCGCATAACCCTGCCTATAGTGAATATATCCGACAACACTGTGAAAAAGAAATCCCGCTCACCTACGACACGACCGTCGGATTTGAATCGTTTGATATTGCGTTGCTTTCAACAGGTGGTGTCCTGCAAGCAGCAGATGCAGTCGCAACTGGTGCAGTAAAAAACGCATTTGCGATGGTACGTCCGCCGGGACACCACGCCACCCCCGGACAGAGTATGGGGTTTTGCCTATTTAACAACATCGCTATTACGGCGCGCTACCTCCAGCGCGAACACGGTGTCGGGAAAGTCGCGATTGTGGATTGGGATGTCCATCACGGCAATGGTACACAAGACATTTTCTATGAAGATGAGACTGTTTTCTTTTTCTCAATCCACCAATCGCCGCTCTATCCCGGCACGGGCTCAAGTCGCGAGCGTGGTAGTGGAAAGGGACGCGGCACGACGCTAAATGCCCCGATGCCTGCTGGCAGTGGCGATGCTGACTATATCAAAGTCTTTACAGATATGCTCATCCCGGCACTTCGAGAGTTTTCACCAGAATTTCTGTTAATTTCAGCAGGTTTTGACGCACACTACCTCGATCCGCTTGCTGGAACCGAACTCACGGCAGACGGATTTGCCACACTCACAGACCTAATGCTTGCGTTTGCCGAGGAGACTACATCGGGTCGTGTTGTCTCGACATTGGAAGGTGGTTATAGTTTAGAAGGTATCTCTGAATCCGTTGTGGCACATGTTGGGCGGTTGGCTAAAGTGTGATGTAAGTGTCAGTTCTGATTGACTTGTCGCATTAGGTGTGAAGTATCGAAGGGGCTTCCTGTAACACAGGGATGACATAACTCCGAAGCGTCAAATCTGACACCATCTCTGTTTCTACAATAGGCTCTGGATTCTGACGGTGATCAAAGACGATGTAATAGCCTTCCGCCGCACCTTCCGATTTCAGATAAGCGGCGAGTTGTTGTTTCCCCGCCGCGTAGCGACGCGTCCCTTCCCAAATCTTGGTTTCAACGATATATTTTTGCTGGTTGTGGAGAATGATCAGATCGAGTCTGCCGCGCCCGGTTGGCACTTCAAGAAACATCGTTCCCCCGACAGTGTGCACAAACTGGTCAAGATAGGCGTAAAGCAGATATTGTCCAACGTATTCTTGTGGGGTATCCGGCACCTGCAGGATGCGGAACCCAGCGCGGGCGATGAAAGCTTGGAAGTTCTCAAGGAGCAATCCCATCTCAATTTGTCCATCAGGAGTGAGATAATCAATAAAATTAGTATCGATGTCTTCGGAAAAATAGTCATCCTCTAATCCGTTAAATAGGGGTTTGAAAGCTTGGAAGATGCGGTGCTGGTAAATCGGGTTGACGATCTCACACATACCCTCAGTCCCTTCTCTTATAACGCCATAAGTGGCGAGTTCGCTCATAATGTCATTGTCTAAACTGAAGCGGATGCCTGTCTCATAGGAGACAATTCGCATGAGGAAACTTTCAAATTGACGCTCTTTGCGGATATTGGTAAGTAGATGATCAATGTTAGTATTCCGTTCGCGAAGAAGCTGCGTGAGTGCTTGTGCGAAGTGTGCCATCGTAACCGTCTCGGTTTTCGGAATATCAAGTTCTGTAACGAGAATCTGTCCGAACCGGTTGACGAGGAAGGGTTGCCCGGCAGTTTGTCTGTGAATAGATTCAATCACTTCGGAGGCAATGGGTTGCCCGACTTCATCGGTATACTGCCTGAACAGGTCGTGCACCTGTTCCACGGTAAAGTTCGGCAGGCGGAATTCATCTTGGATATTGAACGGTGAAATAGACCGGTCATAGTTGAGTTGGGTGATATTCTTGACACCTACAATGCCAACGCTGTGCAGACATCGCTCCTCCTCGAAATGGTAGATGTGGCGGAGTGTATGAAGAAAATCACTAACAGCGGCGGGTGGGATGCCATCAAATTCATCAATAATAAAGACAATTTTCTGATCACCGTATTCAACTGCCAGTAAGCTCACGAAATCTTCAAAAAATTCCAGCATTGAACCGTGATGGCTGAATTCAGCGTTATCCAAGAATTGCGTCAACGCTTTAGAAAGGACATGGGCGCGTTTCTGGAAAACGTTTTTAATCTGTTTACGGATCCTTCTACAAAGCAATTCGTAAAAATCGGGAGGCGAGAAGTTTTTATAAATATCAAAACTGAGCTGGATCGGAAAATAGGTCGGATCTTCCTCGGCGAGTGTAACGAGTGCCAATCGAAAAAACGTTGTCTTACCCGTCTGGCGCGGCGCGAAAAGGACGATGTACCGTCCATCCTTCACGCGGTTGACGAAATCTCTAACCTCTTCGGTGCGTGGGACAACATAATGCCGGTCGGTTTGTACCGAACCTTGGGTACCAAACGTTCGCATCTGATTCTCCTTTCGATTGGATTGTACTGAAAAAAGAGAATTTGTCAATAAATATTTTTCGATTTCTTCCCAACATGGATTGCAACGATACCGAATGTTTTCCGATGAAACCGCACATCTGTTAGTCCACACTGCTCCATAACACCCTTCAAAGCATCACAATTCGGAAATTTCATAACAGAGCGGGGGAGATACCCGTACGCGTCGTCTTTGTTGCGGGAGATTAGGTTTCCGACAAAAGGCAAGATCTTCGTGAAATAGAAATAATAGAGACCCCGAAACAGCGGGTTTGTCGGTTGCGTAAATTCTAAGATAACCACCCTGCCGCCCGGTGTGGCAACGCGCGTCATCTCACGTATCCCCATCTCTAAATCGGAAACATTCCGAATACCGAAACCGACAGAAACAACGTCAAAGGTATCATCTAAAAAAGGGAGAATGAGGGTGTCCGCTGTCAGAAAGTTTGTGGTGCGGTGAGAAACCGCACCTACCGGCTGTTGAAGTTTCTGATCACCGATAACAAGCATCTCAAAGCAGAAATCTGAGCCGATAACGAAACCCTCTGCACCGATTTTATCCGAGTATGCAAGCGCAAGCTCACCCGTACCCGTACAGACATCCAGCACCTTATTCGTCGGTTTAACGTCGCTTGCTTTGACGGTTTCCCGTCGCCACATCTTGTCACGCTTGAGGCTTAGCAGCGCGTTAAGAAAGTCGTAATAACGAGCGATCGCAGAAAATAGGTTTTTGATCCGCTGTGCCTGCATAGCCTTTACATCCGGAGTTCCGCACCAAGTTCCTGATTGAGATGTTTGACAACCTTATTGTGAAGGGCATTTATTGCCTTGTCTGTCAGAGTTTCGGTTGCAGAATGATACGTGATTGCGTAGGCGAGACTCTTTTTGCCTTCCGGGACCTGTTCACCTTCATAGACATCAAAGAGACGGACCGATTCAACTAATTCGCCACCCGTTGCGTAGATAAGTCCTGTCGGCATATCCGACAATATCTCTTTATCCACGACAATCGCAAGGTCACGCTCAACCTTTGGATAGACAGGGATAGGTTCAAAACGTTTGGCAAATATGGCAGCATCTACTAACGCTTCCATGTCAAAATCAAAGAGATACGCCTTATACGGCAGATCGTAATTTTCGAGCACCTCTGGATGTGCTTCCCCGAAGATGCCTATCTGTTTGTTACTCGACAGCACCGCTGCGTTGCGACCGGGGTGGAAAGTCGGCGCGTCCGTTTTCTCCAATGTGTAATCAACAATACCGCAAACCTCAAGTATCCCCTCCGCAAGTCCTTTGATATCGTAGAAGTCCGGTTCTCGGAACGGGTTGCTATACACACCCTCCCCGACCTGTCCAGCGAGGATGCCCGTAACCCGTTCCGGTTCTTTCTCTGCACCGTTGCGAATGAAGACGCTGCCTATTTCAAAGAGCGCGATGGTGTCTATCTGATGGTTCCGGTTATGCTGCGCGTTTTCGAGTAAACTCGGTAGCAGTGTTGTGCGGAGCACCGACATTTCTGGACTCAACGGATTTTGCAACTTCAAGACCTCGCGGCGTGGATGGTCCGCAGCGAAGCGGATCTTGTCAAAGCCGTTGGGATCACAAAAACTATAATTGATCGCTTCCATCATGCCGGCGGCGAGGAGAAAATGCTTTATACGTTTCCGAACCTCTGTGCTCGGATTCGGGGCAGGGATGGGAATATCACCCTTAGGTGACGTTGTCGGAATATTATCGTAGCCGTAGACGCGCGCAATCTCTTCAATAAGGTCGATTTCACGGGTGACGTCAGATCTGAACGTCGGTACACTGATTTGGTAGTTTTCGCCGTTTGCTTTGACATCAAAACCGAGGTCGCTTAAAATCTGCACCATCTCTGACGGATCAAGTGTTGTTCCGAGTATGAAATTAACACGTTCTGGGCGGAGTTGGATATCGGTCAAGGATTGCTGTCTCCCCTTCCCAGTAACGGGTGGGGACCCCGGGTAGACATCGACGACACCTTTGCAGATAGTCCCGCCTGCTAATTCGGTGATGAGTTGGGCAGCACGGTCAAGTGCCGCAAGGACTGCACCTATATCGGCACCACGCTCAAATCTGTAAGAGGCTTCCGTGCTAATTCCGAGGGCTTTAGCAGTCGCACGGATACTTGACGGATTGAAATAAGCACTCTCCAGCAACACATCAGCGGTGGTCTCTGTGATCTCAGAATCATATCCGCCCATAACTCCTGCGAGCGCGACAGGCTTTTCAGCATCCGCAATAACGAGCATGTCAGATGTGAGTTCACGGTCTATTCCATCAAGAGTTGTTATGTTTTCACCCGCCGTCGCACGCCGCACGACAATCCGGTTTTCTGCAAGTTTATGATAATCGAAGGCATGAAGCGGCTGCCCGTATTCCATCAGAACGAAGTTCGTAATATCGACAATGTTATTAATAACGCCGATGCCAACAGATTCCAGTCGCTGCTGTAACCATGCTGGAGATTGTCCTACTTTAACGCCTCGGATAACACGTGCAGCATAACGCGGACAGAGGTCAGAGGTTTCAATTGTCACAGATGTGATCTCTCGAATATCGGTTTCAGCTTCGTTAAAGTCAACTTGTGGCAGTTTTAAAGCATTGCCTGTCTCCGCACGGATTTCACGGGCGACACCGATCAGACTCAGACAATCTGGACGGTTTGGCGTAATTTCCAGTTCAAACACGACATCGTCTAATCCGAGTGCTGCTGAGATTGAGGTACCCAGTGGTGTGTCTGTCGGTAATTCCATTAAACCCGCGGCATCCTCAGAGAGTCCTAACTCCTTTTTGGAGCAGAGCATTCCGTGTGAAGTTTCGCCGCGCAGTTTCGCGCGTTTAATTGTCAGACCGATCGGCAACGTTGCACCGATTGTGGCAACGGGGGCGTGTATACCTTCTCGGACATTCGGCGCGCCGCAGACAATCTGGAGTTCTTCCGTCTCACCGATATCTACCTGACACAGAACAAGTTTGTCGGCATTTGGATGCGGCTTGATGGATCTAACGCTCCCTACGACCACACCTTCCAGTTCAGCACCCAGCTGCTTAACGGATTCAACTTCAACGCCTAACATCGTTAGCCGGTCAGCGAGTTCGCTTGGGGATAGGTCAAAATCAATATAATTTTTTAGCCAATTTAGGGTTACATTCATGATAAAGTCCGTAAAATATTTTAAAGTGAGCTAAAGTTGTACGTGGGTCCGAAGTAACTTTACAGACTTTAGCACACTTGCAAACTTTATGCGTCTCCTCCTTTTAAAACTGACGCAAGAAACGGAGATCATTCTCATAGAGGGTACGCATGTCCGGAATACGAAACTGGAGGTTTGCGATCCTTTCCACACCCATACCGAAGGCAAACCCAGTAACTTCATCTGGATCATAATTTACCGCTTCAAATACAGCTGGATCAACGGCACCAGCCCCCAGAATTTCGACCCATCCCGTGCCACCACAACTCCGACATCCTTTTCCTTGACAGACAGCACAGGAAATGTCCATCTCTGCACTCGGCTCCGTAAAAGGGAAGAAATGCGGACGGAAGCGCATCTGTGTTTGGTCGCCGAACATCTGTCGAGCGAAGGAAGTCAAAATCCCTTTGAGTTCGCTGAAAGTGGCGTGCTTGTCTACAAGCAGACCTTCTACCTGATGGAACATCGGCGTGTGTGAGACATCGTAATCCACCCGATAGCATTTTCCGGGCACAATAATGCGGACCGGCGGTTTCTGATGCTCCATCACGCGGATCTGAACGGGGGAGGTATGGGTCCGTAAAAGGTGTCCATCCGTTAGATAGAAAGTATCGTGTAGGTCACGAGCGGGATGATCAGCAGGTGTGTTCAAGGCATCAAAGTTGTAATACTCGGTCTCAATGTTCGGTCCGGTTACCACTTCAAACCCCATTTGGCGGAAAATCGCCTCAATGCGTTCTAAGGTTTGCATCACAGGATGCGCTTTCCCGTAAGCCGGTTTTCGTCCCGGAAGTGTGATGTCAACGGCTTCCGCCTCAAGTTGATGTTCCCGTTGTTGATGATGCAGTGCTTCGGTTGCTGCTTCAAACGCTTGCGTCAGCGTGGTACGCACCTCATTGGCGAGTTTTCCTATCTCCGGACGCGCCTCTTTAGAAAGGTTACCCATGCCTTTCATAACATCTGTCAATTTTCCCCTGCGTCCAAAATACATAATCCTGAGCGATTCAAGCGCGTCCGGTGTTTCCGCGGATTTTAATGCCGCAAGGGCTTCTGCCTGAATCGCTTGTAGTTCTGCTTTCATAAGCTGCCTCTCAAAAAGAAACGCCTATCACTCTGCCCCGTAACTTCAAACTCGTAGTTGAAGTTGTTATGGGGACGAAAGCGACAGGCATCTACTTCCGCGGTACCACCCCGCTTGGTGGATTGTCGCGACCTTGAGGTCGCGCCTACAAATCTACCCGCTTCATTTTCTAATTGAGTGACTCCAGGATGAAATTCGGCTGCTGCTCTCAAAACCACGCTTCCAACCGATGACGCGGCCTCTCTATTTGGGAGGTCTCAACAGCTTACATAAGTCCCTTCATAGCCGTTTGATATGTTAATTTTTAATGTGCAAATTCACGGTGAACCGGCGAGTTTAACCCTTCGCAAGGGCAACAAGCTGCCCAAAACCGGCTTCGTCATTGATAGCCATGTCGGCGAGGACCTTCCTATCCAATTCGATGCCAGCTGTCTTGAGCCCGTGTATGAATCGACTGTAAGTGAGTCCGTGCAATCTGGCGGCGGCGTTAATTCTCGCAATCCAAAGTCTTCTGAAATCACGTTTGCGTGCGCGACGATGCGCGTAAGCGTGGTTCCATCCCTTCTCTACCGCTTCCATAGCCGTACGCTTGAGGTTGTTCCGTCCGCCGCGGTAGCCTTTGGAATGCTTGAGCATCCGATTGCGCCGTTTGCGTCGGACATTCCCTGTTTTTACTCGTGCCATCTAAAACTCCTATCGCGACCCGCGGTGCCGTCCGCGATCGCTTCCACTATTTTGCCCATAACGCGTTGGTGCGTTGTCCGTTCGGGCATTCACTTCTACTTATGAATCAGGCGTTTCAAGCGTTTCTCATTGCTCGGGTCGACAAGGGTCGCTTGCCGCAATCTACGTTTCTGCTTTGACGACTTCGAGAGAAAGAGGTGTCCAGCATAAGCACGATTGCGACGAATTTTACCTTTGGCAGTGAATTTGAAACGTTTTGCAGCGCCTTTATGCGTTTTAATTTTCGGCATTAGAATATCCTTAACAGCAAGCGTCCGCTTGCAAGTGCCTTTCGTTTTCAGTACGCGACCGACGGTCGCTGCTACAAAAAGAGATATATCGCGGCCGGGGTCCCACCCGTTACAGGAAAGGGGCGGCCGCTCCTACAGAAAAAGGGCAACAACAAAATATTACACAGATTTTGGTGTAAGGATCATCGACATCATGCGCGTTTCCATACGTGGCGGTTGTTCAACATCGGCAATTTCTTCGAGGTCATCTTTGAGCCGTGAAAGAAGATTGCTACCGAGATCGGTGTGGAGCATCTCGCGCCCCCGGAATCGAACAGTCGCGCGAACCTTCCACCCATTTTTTAGAAAGTCCTCAACATGCCGTTTCTTGAACTGATAGTCGTGTTCCGCAGTATCCGGTCGGAACTGCATCCCTTTTAAGACCACCTTCGTCTGCTTTTTTCGAGCCTCACGCGCACGCTTATTTTTCTCATACTGATACTTCCCGTAATCCATAATCTTACAAACGGGCGGTTTGGCATTCGGTGAAACCTCCACCAAATCCAAGCCAACTTCTTCAGCACGTTGCAGCGCGTCACGGGGAGACATAACTCCCAGTTGCTTGTTTTCGTGATCTATCACTAAAATCTCTTTCGCCCGAATCTGATAATTTGAACGACTCTGCCTTTCCTTCGTTCTCTGATTACGTCTGCCTCTGTAGTGTATTTTTCACACCCCCAAGTAAGGCGCTACACTGCGCCGCTTACAAACTCATATAACCTATAGCGCACCGCTAAACGGCAAGGCACTACGGTATGTGAGCAAAATTGATCTACAAAACGTTTTGCCTGGACTCGGACATTGCGAAACGTGTCACTTCGTCTGAAACAGTGAAGTTGAATAGCAACGCATCTGTGGTGAGAACCTTACATCCGAATCACAACTAACTAATTATACCATATAGGCAACACAAATGCAAGTTAAAAAAAGCCGATTGTCCATAACGTGCGTAAAATAATCAAACCACCGGCTAAACCGCCGAAAACAACGATTAAACTGATACTGACGACAAGCGCGAGCCGAATAATCCGATCACCAAGTTCACGGTGTTCACTTACCCAAGCGCGTGCTAACCAGAAAGTTAGCGCGACACTGACTAAACTCAGGACGCAGGCACCCAGGACCGCCAACAGTATCCCCTGAAAATCTACCATTTGTATCGTTTCTGGGATCGACCCGTATTGAGAGTAGTTCAGGACAACACCGATTAAAACGCTACCCAAGACTACAATAAAACCGATGAAAACAAATAGTGCTTTCTTAAACGCTGTTCCCATTTTCAACTAAAACTTTCTCCAAACTCGCAAGTTGCTTTTTAGCAATTGTAACACATTTCAAATTCAATAACAAGGTTCACTGTTATGTCACTTACCCCCATTTTTTTTGGAGATCAGTATGTGGTTGATATTGTTAGGTT
>VXZK01000337.1 GCA_009845545.1 Candidatus Poribacteria bacterium | reverse complement strand
AAACCGTTCTAAATGAAAATATAGTCGAAAAATGATTCCGATGAAAACCATTTATGATTTCTTAGGTCCTTCTTTCTGGTGGTGGAATGGGATAATGCTCTTCTTCATAAGCCTCTACCAACGTAGCAAGCACATCAAGTTTATCCCCTTCCGGAGAACCATAACTTGCCCCCCAAAGTTGTTCTATTTCCTTCAGTGCAGCTTCGTAATCTGCATTAGTTTTGATTGGTTTAATTTTCATAATCATTGACTTTCCGTAATTTCAAAAACCCGATACCGTTGTATTTTTCCATTTCCGATGTCTATTTCACCTTCAATAAACAGCGGATAATCGTACGCTGTGTCCTTGATAGAGAAGAGATACGGAATCGCCCCTGCTTCACGTGCAGTTTTGGCTTGGTTCTCAAAGTCGCGAGGTGCTGACATGTGCACATTGTAAATCTGGTATGTTGAACGGTCGGCGTAGTACATGAGATCAAAGTGCGCGCCAACGCGTTCATCATCGAGAAAAAAGCATGCATTCTCTGGCATTTCACGTTGGAGACGGGGTCCACTCTTTTCATAGAGCGGGATTTTGCTGTTGCGTTCCGTGACTTTATATGCGGCGCGCACATAGCCGCCTGCATAGAACAAAGCAAGTATCAATGCGACTATTCGGAGTCCAAGCCATAGCCATTTTTGCCAATCATAGCGGCGAATCAGCATATATACGCCCGCAAAAACAGCAAGCAGTACACCAAATCCAATCAGCTGCTCAACAATCCAAAAATTCGTCTCAATAAAGGGCGCGATTTTCTTGAGTCCATCAAATTGGTCTCGACCTTTGACTAATGTGCGGCCTCCGGAGATGACTGTAATCACAAGCATTCCCGCGCTCCAAATCCCAGTGTAGACCCAGTCGCGTCGTTGCCATGCGCGACTGATAACTGCTGCCAAGCAGATCAGCAACGGTGGCACGGCGATCATTGTTGCTGATGGCGTTTTTGTTTCTGCAAGCGTGTGCGGAACAATAACCCCGATCCCCCACGCTAACACGAACAGTTCGGCTAAATTCCAGCGTCTGAACATAACGACTAACAGACATAAAACCACCGCGAAAAGGGCAGCATAGAACACCGGATAGAACAGCGGCATATAGTCAAACAGGGGTCGGTCCCAACTCGCGCCCCAACTTTCGACATCTGTATTGAGATGGTCGAGGACGCGTTTATGTTCCCATAAGAATTCCTTGCGATAGAAGATCAGACAATAGGTAACCCACGGTGCAACCGTCGCAATTGCCGCCAAGAGTTGTATACCAATATCGCTGAGTCGGATCTTTGCGTCTATCGTCTCGGTCTGTGCGTTATCATCCGATGCGCGTCTATTGTAATAAATTTGTTTCCCGCGCGCGACACCCCAAACGACAAGCGCGATACCAAAGGTGATGCAAGCGAGGTAGCTTTTTGAGAGGTACGCGATCCCCATCGCGACCCCCGATAAGATGTAATTTCGTCGTTTTCCTGTCCGAACTGCACGGAGCAGGAACCAACACGAGACCTGCACCCAGAGGAGCAGCGCAATATCAATATGGTCTGAATAGCGGTAGCCGTGAACGGACGCGAACAGAAACGGATTGAATCCGACAAGAAACGCGGCGATGAGTCCTGCCCGTTTGTCAAAAAGGTCCGCGGCGATCCGATACGTCAGCCACGCGACGATAACAAGGCTAATCGCAGATGGCAACCGAAGCGCGAATGTGTTGATACCGAAAATCAGGTGCGAGACCCAGATTGTCCACATCGCCACAGGCGGTTTATGCAGCCAAATGTGGTTCTCACCCCACCCTTTATAGTCGTAAGGGAGCCACGGTTGGTCGTAGAGCGTGAATTTGAGCGGATGTTTCGTCAAATTCCGCGCCACGACAGCGTGAAACCCTTCATCCCAATAGGTAATCCCGCTGTGTCCCACATTCCGCACCACCAAAGCACCGGCTGCGATCAGGATGCAAATGAGTATAATTTTTATGCGTGTAGATTTGCTTTTTAAGCGTGCACTCTCAAAATTCATCTTGTCTTTTTTAACAAGCTTAGGTTTAGCCGAAACAAAAGTTAAACCAAAAAAATTGCCTCCCAAGAACTATCATCAATCAGCATGACGAGCGAGGTTTTTTGCATCATCCACTACTTTTAACACAAATCGTAAAGCTTCATTAACGGCTTCTTCACTTGGGAAAGCAGCAGCAATGTCTGGATCAAGGCGGACAATGTTCGTTCCAGCAGCATACTGCTTCGCATATTTCCCGCGAATGCCATTTTTTAACAACGTTTCGTCATACTCAGGACGCAGTTCGTCATTAAGCTCAGTTTTATCAGTCATTTTCGTATATCTTCCTTTCTTGGCGTGTCAATTTACGGGCACTAATAATTCGGATTCGTTGTCCGCGATCCGTTTCCATTGTGTCAACTTAGAAAATGCTGTAGAGACGATCTGCTTCTTCTTCATTCGGGTCAGCTGTTAAAATGAGTGTGAATTCATGCACTTTCATAATCAGTGCCTCACTTATAGTAGTTCCATGATGATGTTTTGAAAGAAAAACACCGCCGCAATTCCAAGAGCAGCCATCAATATTCCCATGACTAGATAGATAACACAAGTTGTTAGATTCACAGACGCAGATGATCTGCGAAAATGCTCGTTCATGGCGGCAACTATCTCCGTAAGTTGAGAACGGTGCTCGCGTTGCTTGATCTTAATCACCCCTGATCCCACCCAAGATTGAACAGACACCTGAAGATCTGCTTCAATAGATGTGAGCCGTATGGAAGAAAGCGTTTCCTCATAAGGCAGTTGTAATTTTTGCAGTGCTGCGAGTAGTGCTTCTCGGAACGATGTATCTGTAATGCCGAATGTGGTATAACCCTGCAATGTAAAACACATCGCCACAAGGGCAACCGTAAAAATAATAGGGTTTAACCACTTTAGTATGAACGATATTGAACCTGGAAAGAGAATCATTGAGATACCCGGTAGAAAAGCAAGAAACATTGCGAATAATAGCCATCTACTTGAAACTAAAAAAGGTCGTTTTGTTATGATACCTCGTAACCCGATTAGCAAGAAAAAGACCGTTACAATCCCACATATAATCGGGATCATTATGAAATATATTTGGGCGAAGAATTTAGGAGCCATCATCAAATTCCTTTTTTAATCGGTGACTTTTATGAATTGAGATTGAACGCATACAGCATTCGACAACTCGTGGAAGAGACTTCCACCACGCCAATTTCTCTGACTTTCGTAGAAGTCGGTAAATCAATTTGCCGACAAAGGGTTACCGCTTCAACAATCTGCGCCTCTGACAAACCGAAAGCGAGTGTGCAATGTGGTACCCACTGTCCAACAGTGTAATATTCGCGTTGATCCTCTGCATGTTTTTTGAAGATTTCGTGAAATGCCGCGTGAACACTTAGCAATGCCTCAGTGACCGTTACACCTAAGAAAACAACCCCTTCCGATGTAGAAAAAACGCCTATATTCGGAAACAACAATCGAAACGGTGCCACACTCGCCGCAAATGTTGACAGCTCCTGTGCAAGTGAATCTGTGTCAAGATGGGCGCACACCCCAAGTGATACATGCGGACGGTAACCACCTTTGGGCATAGAATCGCTAATCCCCGCTTCATCAATCGCCTTCCACACATCACGGATGCGCTCTTCGGTTGAGGGGTCAAAATACAGTTCAACAACAAACGGCATATTAAGTTCAGCACTACAGATCAGATTCGTTAATTTTGGTGTAGATGTCGGTGCCCATAGCGACTAATTTCTCGCGCATTTCAGGCCAAGCATCCTGATCTTTCCTACCTTTGTCAATGACAGGGAACATAGCACTTACAATTAAGGTCGTATCTTTGTATTCATAATCGTATTCTGATTCCGGAAATAACGTCATGATTTTGTTTCGGCGTTCCGAATGGTTTTCTCCTCGAAAGTCCAATTGGATGTAGCATCGCTGGTTGAGAAGACAGAGCCAAATTCTGATGCGATTGATAGTCTCGCCTATCCAACCGTCGTTACTAATAGGCACCGGTCTTCCTGCAAACAATTCGCCGAATTCACCGTTGCGAATCGGTGCCCAAAATTCACTATATCCACCTTCAGCCTTCTTCTCAGTTTGTATATCTATTATCGGTTGCACAACATGGTGAAAGGACAATTCCTTGTGTGAATTTGCCTGTACTTGAATGAGGTACCAGCGGATTTCACTTTCTTCATTGCGGAGATAGCAAGCGGCGATCATTAGTTCTTCAAAATCTTCAGCCACCAAGACAGCCACATCCGCTTTTTTCAAGCGTGCGTAAGCGTCAAGTCTGCCCCAGTGATTCCAATCTGCCTTGCCAAACTGGTTTTCAACGACGAGTGTACCATCCTTGCCGACAGCGACAATATCTGCTCTGCGTGTACCCACATTGGATTCCGTTTCTGCGTCTTCAAAGTTTCCAACTTCGAGAGTGTGAAGGTTTTCAGCAAGGTCTGCCGAAAAATTTTTTTCTGCTTGGGACGGCTCAGGTTGCTTATAGAGGTCTCGCAGAGACATTAATTGTTGAAGTTTCATTTGAGTTAATTGTTTCTCCTAAAAATCAAAACTCACGCCCATCATAACCAAGCGCGGGGAACTCCAAGACAGCGGATGTGAATGCTTCTGGCTGCTGAGCGGGATGCCGTAGCGGTCATAGGTCACTGCGTCTAAGATATCGTCGAGGTTTTTCGTGTTGAAAACATTCCGAATATCCACGAAAAGCGTGTAGGTCAACCCACCAATCCGGCTCCGTTTGCTGATGAGAGCATCAACGTTATAGGTCGCCGGATAACGCTTTGAGTTAATTTCAGGTTTGATCGGTGCTCGCGGATTCGGTGTATAGGGCAAACCACTGCCGTAGCTACCAATCAGATTGACAGCAGCATCGAACGGCAATTGAATATCCAGCGTTCCAGAAAAGATGTGACGCTGATCCCATGCCAACGGATGGCTTTCGGTTACATCCGGCTGCTGCCGATAATAAGTGAGATAGCCCAAATTCCGACTCGAACCTTTACCCTTCGCAACAGAATAGGTATAACTCAGCATTCCAGAGACCGGACTCCGTCCCGTGCGCCACTTGCGAATGGTAAGTTCAAAGCCCTGCACCCGACCATAAATACCGTGGGCGACACCATCGAACTCATCGTTAAGGAAATAACTATAATCGTTGGTAATGTCAACATGCACGCTATTCACGAGTTGATCAATATCTTTGGTGAATCCTGTGAGATCGATTGTTAGATCGTCGGTGAATTGCTGGACGATCCCGACTTCATAGCCGATAGTCCGCTCTGGATTGAGGTTAGGGTTGCCTCTTCTTCGGATAGCACCCCGCATATCGAAACTGAGGTTTTCGTAGAGATCATCACCGCGCGGGATCTGGTAGTAATGCCCATACGTGAAGTGCAATTTCGTCCGGTCGGTAATCGGGTAGGAGATACCGAGCCGTGGCGAGACCATGTGTTTGGTAGAGGCTTTAACAGGATCCTTGATAATCGGGAGTCCAACGTTATAGGTCTCTTTGTCCAATTTGATTGTGCCGTCGTCGTTAAGTTCCAACGGATCCAATGGGTCCGCGGGTGAAACCCCATCCGGATTATACAGGTCATAGCGTAATCCGGCGTTGACGATCATACCTTCATACTCCATCTTGTCTTGGACATACATACTCAAAGATTGCGGCTGGACATCATAAAACTCCATGTAGAGGTTGGAGCTCCCATAATTTGTCGTCCCGAGATTATAGAGATCGTACCCCAGGAATTCGACACCTGCCTGAATCAAGTGGTTCGCTGTAACTTGGCTTGCAAAATTCCCTCTCAATATTGAGGTAGTCGCCTCGCGAGTCGTCCAGGAGTTGTCATCCCCTGCGATGAAATAGGTTGTATCGTTGTACGCCTGTTGGGGCGGATTTCTGATTCTGCCTTCTTCTTCGTTCTGCTCAGGTGTTTTTTCGGGGTCCCAGGCGTTTTCATCAAATGTCTTGTCCAACGGATCCCACACTTTATCGGGTTGATGACTCGCAACGGCGCGGTGAAATTGACCGAGGGTCAAAGTATAAAATGTGCCTGAGTTGATATTGTGTGAAAGTTGGACAGAGAGACTGCGTGCGTCTCTCGTACTCACTGGAATTGCGCTGGGCCAAAAGCGGAGACTACCGCCATAGGAATTGGATTCCCGCTGATCGAAAAGCCCACTTGCGGAGAGTTTGATACTCGGCGTCACTTCAAACTTCATTTTCCCCTGAAAAGTGTATCCTAACCCGTCGCTATTCGGTAGAAAACTCTCATCGCTCCGCAACTGGCTGTCAAAAGCGAAGGTCAAGCGATTGCCCCATATCGGTCCACTGAGCGCAAATTCCCCAATGTGGCTCGGAGACAGATCATACGCTTTGGTATCGTTGAATAACCCGCTATACTGGTTCAAGTCCACAACATAGCCGTCTAAGAGTGTAACCTGTTTTTTCTCATAGTCGATAACGGTGCCATCAGCATCTTTGTAAGGTTGGCGTGCCGTGATGGCTTCGCCCGTCTCTTCATCTACTCTCGGCTCACCTGTTTCCATGTCTATCACAGGTTGAAGCGGGTTTTCTGTCCTGTCAGCGTATACACCCGGGACGATCTCAGTAAATACGATCTGCGCATCGCCTTCTCGTTCTGCTAACTCTGCGACAGTAACATCTTCGCCGCGATACGGTGTTTGGTAATCGTAGGGTTTGCCGAGGAATATCCCTCTGAAAGGTTCAATTGCGACCGGCCGGAATCCGTTATCAGGGTCCAGCCAAGGACCATACAGTGGGTCACCGTGGTGTGTCCCCCACTGCCCGACGCGGTACCTGAACCGGCCGGAAAATTTGTGTGAACCTGCCTTCGTAATGAGGTTAACGATACCGGATTGTGCATCGCCGTATTCGGCGTTAAATCCACCTGTGATGACTTCCATCTGCTCAAGCGACTTCGCACTGATATTCAAACCCAAACTTCCACCAATCGGATCACTGATCGGGATACCGTCAATCAGATATTTGACTTCCGTTGACCTACCGCCGCGGACATGAAGCGAACCTGTTGAATTGAGTACCGAAACGCCCGGCAGTGTCTGGAGAATGCCGTTCACAGTATCACGAGGCATCGCTTCGATATCTTCTGCTTCAATGATCCGTGTCGTCTGCGTGACATCCTTCTTAATGAGCGGCTTAACAGCTGTCACCGTTATGCCTTCAAGCGTAACGACTTCAGCCGCTTTCAGGGCGAAGTTGAGAGTTGTCGTAAGCCCGGCAAGAACTTTCGCGCCCTCAACGGTTTCCGTACCGTAACCTGTCAGTTCAACTTTCACGTCATATCCACCCGGTGGGATATTCGTCATCACGTAGTAGCCGGCATCGTTTGTCGTTGCGGTGCTGCTCGTTCCGACGATTGTTACCGTGACGTTTGCGAGCGGCTCATTCGTCGCTTCGGCGGTGATTATACCAGAAACCTTTCCGGTAATAGCAGCAGATACATGGAAATTAACTGCTGTTGTCAGAAATACGATAGCGGTAAGGGAAAATATAGTTTTGACAAAACGAGCAGATTTCCGAAACCGGCTGCTCAAAATTTTCAAGACGTTATTATTCTTCAATTTTTATGACTCCTTATATCTTCTGAATGTTGTTCGTTTATGCACGTGGACTTGAATGAAGACGCTATGCTGTCAAGTATGAGATCCCTACAATACATTCTCAATAAATCTGAGACTTTTTAAGCTCCGTTCGGTATGATACTCAATAAAACTGCCGAGTCCCCGTTTCAGTTCTTGATGGTTGCGGGTAGAGGCGCGAATTCGGTTGAACTGTTCCCATTCGGATTTCCGAAGCATCTTTAGCAATTCACAACTACCGGGCGCGATGGTAAAAGCAGCACCATCCCGATTTTTGCAATCGACACAAAGCACACCCCCGTAGCGGATGCTGAACGCAATGCCGAATCTATTTGCCGTGGCACCTTGGACATCTGAACCACAATGCACACATCGCGAGAGTTCCGGGGCGTAGCCTGCACAGTCCAAGAACTTAATCTCAAACCCTCTGGCGAGCAAGGGCACATCATCGGCATGTGCTAAAAATTGATAGGTAGTTCGGAGTAAATCGAAAATTTCAGGGTTGGCGACACCTTCTGATGCAATGCTCTCCACGAGTTCAGCGAAATAGCATCCGTAGGTGATACGTGTGAAATCTGTGCGAATGACATCAAACCCATTAATCAAGTTAAAATCAGTGATGTTCTGCAATTCTCGGTTTTCGCGGTATTGAAAGAGGAGCGTGCCGTGGTTGAGGAGTTCTAAGCTTCCGCCGAGTTTGCTTTTCGGACTTTTCACGCCGTACGCGACCGCTTTGACCTTCCCGAAGTCAGGCGTGTAGAAGGTAATGATTTTGTGGAATTCTTTAAGAGGAAAGGTGCGAATGACAATCGCTTGCGTCTTTTGGGCTGTCATGATTTCAGGTGTAAAAGTGCAGTCATAGTCATCAGTGACGGGAAAAGATCGGGGCGAGAGGATTTGAACCTCCGACCTCCTGCTCCCGAAGCAGGCGCGCTAGCCGGGCTGCGCTACGCCCCGTTCTTACGCTTAATTATACATCCTCTGATAGGCTTTGTCAAATTAATGTCTAATGTCAATTTTCAATGCTCGCGCGATTCTCTTCCTTGTGTAGGTGGCTGTTGCTATGCGTAATGGATAGTTTTAAAATGCGTCGTCGGTGTCGTCAGTTTCCGGCATCTCAAGATGAATCCGTTGGACGCGTCGTTCATCTGCTTCAAATATGGTGAATCGAATTCCGCGGTAGGTAAATTGAGTACCCTGTTCAGGCACGCGCCCGAGGTGATCTACAACGAACCCACCGATTGTATCAATGTTTTCGGCTTCAAGTTCGGTGCCGAGTCTTTCGTTCAACTCAATAAGATTCAGCCGCGCATCAACAGAATAAGTGTTCGCCGCCAACTCGATGTAGTCATCTTGTTCGTCTATTTCGTCTTCATCGTGGATTTCACCGACAATTTCTTCAATGATATTTTCCAGCGTCACCATGCCAGCAGTGCCGCCATACTCGTCTACAACAATCGCGATGTGCTGTTTGTGCTCGCGAAGTTCTCGGAAGAGTTCTGAAATCTTCTTACTCTCCGGTGTGAAAAAAGGGGCACGATCAACGATCAGTTCTCTTAGGTTGACCAGTTGACCTTTTGCCCAGCAATCCAACATATCTTTAACGTGCAAAATCCCGACAATTCGATCAATTGTCTCCTCATATATCGGAATACGCGTGTGCCTGGACGTGATTGCGGTCTGTAAAACTTCGGTTTCAGGAGTTGCGACCTCAAGGCATATCATGTCAGTTCGGGCAACCATGATTTCCCGGGTAACTTTGTCTGGTAGATCCAAAATCCGAGAGATCATTTCACGCTCCTCCGGTTCTAAAATTTCTTGGCTGTCCCCGACGCTGTCAAGTGTCTCTAAAACCTCTGGGGAGACGAGCGTATCTTGTGCGGACGTGGCTTTGCCGCCGAAGATACGGACAATGAGATTGGCGAGGAAATTCAACGGGATTAGAACGAGGAACCCACACCAATAGATGGCGCGGAGGGCACTGAGTGCTCGGATGGTCGCTGCACCCGTGCTGCCCCGCACATAGTTCTTAGGGAACAGTTCAGTAAAAACGACAAAGCAGGCGACAGCGAGGGCGGCACCCGCGATCGGGTATGCTTCCCAAAATGTCATAAACACCGTAACGCCTGCCACTATCAGAATTGTTTTTCCGGTGATAATGGTCAAGGAGTAACGGCGCGGGTGGCGCAGCAGCGATGTTAACACTTCATAACGTTTGCCACCTTCCTCGGCGAACTTGAGAATATCGTCCCGCGTTAACCGGGCGAGCAGCGCTTCGGCAGTTGAAAACAACGCACTGAGAATTAAGAGTATACCTAAGCTAACGAGTTTGATGACTAAGTCTAGGCCGTCCAAACGTTAAATTACACCTCCTACAAACTGGTACTCAAAAGTTAGCGAACAACTGTGCTACGTTTCGGGTAATAAACCGAAGATGGTATGCTGCTTTTCAAACATAACTGCGGCTTCTTCTTGTGTTTGATGGTCATAGCCAAGCAGATGGAGTGCCCCGTGTATTGCAAGTAACGCGACTTCGGTTTCAAGACTGTCGTAGGTTGTCTCTCGTTTTTCGGTGTCAAGACTGCTCCGAGTTGCGCTGAACTGATCGCTTGTCGTTACTTGTCGCGATGCGGTTTCGAGGGATATAACGAGATCGCCGAGGAGATTCGGGCTCACATGCCCCTCCTCACCCTCACGCATCGCAAAAGCCAGCACATCTGTCGGCGCATCAACGCCGCGATAATCGCGGTTGAGATGTTTGATGTCAGCATCGTCTGTTAAGAGGACACTGACTTCACACGCCTCCGCATTGTGTGCTTTTAAAGTGGCGAGCACCGCGTTGTGAATCACTTCTACGTCAAAGGTGGTATTGTTACTTGCATTCGTAACGCGAATCAAAACGGTTATTCTTCTGCGTCAGACGTACTTGGCGGGTTCCCCCCGTTCCGTCTCTTGTTGTGTGGTGATGCCTGTTCGTAAGCTTCAACGATACGCTGGACGAGTTCATGCCGCACGACATCAACTCTTGAAAAATAGATGAACTCGATCCCGTTGATACCAGAAAGCACTTCCTGCGCATCTGCGAGTCCTGAAATTTTGTGTGTCGGGAGATCTGTCTGTGTAATGTCGCCTGTGACCACGGCTTTTGAGTCAAAACCGAGGCGGGTTAGGAACATCTTCATCTGTTCGATGGTGGCGTTTTGTGCTTCATCAAGGACGACAAACGAGTTATTGAGTGTCCTGCCTCGCATAAAAGCGATCGGCGCGACCTCAATCACATTGCGCTCAATGTATTTGTCGAGTGCTTCTGGCGGCATCATATCGTAAAGTGCATCGTATAACGGACGTAGGTATGGATGCACCTTGTCTGCAATATCACCCGGTAAAAAACCGAGTTTCTCACCAGCTTCAACGGCGGGGCGTGTCAAAATGATACGACTCACCTGTCCACTCTTAAGGGCAGAGACAGCCATCGCCATAGCGAGATAAGTCTTCCCTGTACCAGCGGGGCCGATACCGAACACAAGGTCGTTGTGTTTGATCGCCTCAACATATCTTCTCTGACCGGCAGTCTTTGGACGGATGACCCCGCGTTTTGAGAATACCGGGATAGACTCGGCACCTGTTTCACCCAAGGTATCTGGTTCATCAACAGCCGAGGCGCGAATCGCATAGTTAACATCGGTTGCCTGAATACGTTCGCCTTTCCGGATGCGGTGAAGGAGCGATTCGATAACCGTTGTCACCCGGTTGACCTCTGTGACGTTTTCGCCAATGACAGCGATATTGTCACTTTTCAAAACAACGCGCGCATCGAAATTGTCTTCAATGATTTTTAAGAAGGCATCACTATGTCCAAAGAGGGCTTGCACTTCAGCGTTGCTCTGTATGGGAACACCCTTTGATTCTTGCTTTTGCAATAGAATTCTAATCCTCCAGTTTTTTATGTGGGAGACTCGCAAGTTTCCCGTGTATACGCTGTTTAACTTAACAAAATTAGAAAAAAAAGTCAAATTTTAGGGTTACGCAGGTGCCAACACTCTGTTTTTTTTCAGACACCTTACCAAATCCACTGTGCGTACGTTCTATCGGATTATTCCTATTGTACTACGTCATGAAATAAAAGTCAAGCGTTTTTTATTCGCGTCCATAAAATTTCACTTCTCGAATCGCAGCACCTTTGAGTGGAATCCACATTTTACGTTCTTCGTCGTCGTGTCGGACGTTTTCTGGGTCTTCAAGCGCATTTGCTGTCAATCGCAAATGATGAATTTCCCGCGCAACCTTGAATCTTACCGGCAGTGTGCCTTCCACTTTTATGCCGCGTTTATCCTCTACTGCCTCAAACAAGAGTTTTCGATTCGGTGGTTTGACTGCAGCATCTAAAATAAGATTACGGATGGTCGAGGCGGGATAGATTTCAACATAGGCGATATATGTTGGAACATCCAGTTTAATCAGCGTTTCGGTTTTCAGCGTGCCTTCCACTCGACGCTGGTACTGCAGCGGTTGCGATACCCGCTTTACTATACTTCCAACAAATTCTTTTTTTATTGATCCGCGCGCTGTAAAGGTGCCAACTGTTTTCAAGTCGCCATCTACGATTTCAGGGATTCCATCACAGGTGAGCCGCGATGCCGGAATTTCGATAAGTGGTACCTCTTGCAGCATCGCACACCCAACAACACCAAATATCAGAAACAGTAGCACACTGAATACTTGCATTCTCATTTTTTTTACCTCCCTACCAGATGTAGAAAATCTTCTTAGGATTGTTTCTTCCGGTAAAGTTTGATCTCTCGGATTGAAGCCCCTTTCAGAGGGAGGCTAAAGGGGCTGTTTGCCGAAAAATCTGACTTCGCGAATCTCGGCACCTATTAAAGGAATCTCAACAGCTGAGTTTATATTTCGGGTAGAATTCTGTTTATCCTCAATTCCGTCTGCGCTCATCCGCAGATAAAGGACTTCTCGCCCGATGCGGAAGCGAACCGGTGTCAACCCTTCTATATCCTTGTGCTGCTTGTCGGATACGCGTTCAAAAGCGACATCAAAGCGCGGTGGATCGTCAGTTGTTGTCATCATCGCGAAATTTGGAATGTGCCTTGATGCTGGATAGACTTCCACATAAGAGACATAGGTCGGTGCGTCGAGTTTGATAATTGCTTCTGTGCGACGGTTACCTTCAACCTGTGTTATGTAACGCCGTTGTGCGTATACCTGCCGCCGGGTCTCGCCATCAAAAATTTGATACGCTTTTCGGACAAATCCGTTTACTGCAAATGAACTCACCGTCTCCAGATTGCCATCCACGAATTCTGGGTTCGATGCACAGGTAAGGCGCGCCGGCGCAATCTCTTCAACAGACTGGTTCAACTGGTTCAGTATAGCACACCCCGGAACACCGATGAGCAGAACGGTTAAACTGATTAGGATTCTCATCTTTCCCTCCTATTGTATGCCTAAACGTTTTAGGTTTTGCGTATAAACACCACCTAAGTGCTAATATTACATTAGGGGTACGGCACACGGCGTGTGCCTACTACTTTAACGGGACTTCAACATCAAAACGTTCAGCGGCTTCAACGAGCCGGTTCCAAGTCGGTTCCTCGATCGGTATCCCTTCGCGGAGACGTTTCTCTCGGCTCCGTTCCTCGAATTCGCCGGGCACATAGATTTCGTCAACATTTGGCAATCGGGCAGATGACTTTACCCACTCGACAAGGTATGCGATCTCCTGTTCATAATCCGCTAAGTCGATAAAATCCTCAATTTTGATTGCGAACATCACGATGCCACTCGCGCCGCGTGTCGGTTGTTCACGGCTACATCCTGCCCAAGAGAGTCCACCAGCAATGGCATCTATCATCACGCCGAGTCCGAACCCTTTGTGTCCGAACTGAAAGCCACCGAGCGGCATAACGGATGTGTCCTGCGGACGTTCGCGAAATGCGTTCGGATCCGTGAGCGGTTTGCCTTCTGCGTCTATCATCCACCCCTCCGGTATAGATTCGCCGCGAGCCGTCTGTACAAGGAGCTTCCCGCCTGCGACCACGCTGAGCGTCATATCAAGGAGGAGCGGTTCACCACCGTGACGTGGCACTGAGATCGCAATCGGGTTTGGTGGTAGCCTGCGAGAGGTACCGCCGTGTGGGTGCATAAATCGGCCGCCACCGTTGAGCAAGACGATCCCGATCATACCGGCACGCGCCGCAATAGGTGGGTATTCGCCCATCCGTCCTGCGTGTCCACATCGGTGTAAACCGACCGCCCCGATGGTGCAGCTTTCTGCTTTTTCGACAGCCATCTCCATCGCTTTCCGTGCCACAACCATACCGAGCGCGCCGTTGGCGTTGATGACAGTCGCAGCACCGCTCTGTCTGACAATTTCCATTTTATCGGTGGCGGGCCCGCCTGCCATGCCACCGATGTAATTCGGCGCGTTGATGACACCGTGTGAATCGTGCCCCGCTAAATTAGAATCAACAACGTGGTCGCTGACAATACGTGCGTCTTCCTCTGTACCTCCAGCACCACGATATATATCATATACAAACTTTCTCAAAACATCATGAGAGACAATTGGCATAAATGTTTCCTTACTGAATTGCGGATTTGCAAGATGAATAAAGACGTTAGCACCGGGATTGGTACCTCGTCTACAGTTAATTCTCACGAAATTCAACACGCCTGTAAATGTCCTCTAAAGACAATTCACAATCAATTGAGGTAAGCAACAACACATCTTCAAGTGATCGGAATTCGGTCGGTTGCCACTCCCTGCCTTGCCGACGGTAACGTTCAACCCCTACTTCGTCTTGTGCAACAAGGATGTATTCTCGCAGAGATGCAAGTTGCTGATAGTGCTCGAATTTTTCTCCGCGGTCATACGCTTCGGTTGAGGGTGAAAGCACTTCTACTAAGACAATCGGGTTAAGGAGTGTATCAAAAGTGCTATCCTCAAAGCGCGGGTTATCACAAACAACGACAACATCTGGATAGAAGTAGGAAGTCTCTGGGCTAGTCCGAACCCGCATATCATTGGTATGGACTTCACACCTTCCGCCTTTCAACTGGATATAAAGTTCTCCAGAGATATTCGTCACAATGAGACTATGTGCGCGACTTACCCCGGACATGGCGATTATTGCCCCGCGCAAATATTCATGCTTGATATCTGCCTTGCGTTCCCAAGCAAGGTACGCCTCAGGGGTCAAATAAGTTTGCGCTGCAGTAGATGACATACAGACCTCCATAAAAATGAGGTTGCGCGTTTGGTCAGAAACGCTTTAAAAGTCGCTATGCTTGGCGAAATCCGCTCTCCGTACGATGCCAATTCTGCCCGTGATTTGGATCGCGGAACTGAATATTTCTACCCAGCAGCTGCTTCAACACATCGCTTTCGCCTGCTAACGCCTCGTCGGTCAACTGCCGCGGCATATCCTCTTGCGGATAGATGACGGATCGGTTGTACATACCGAGCAACCCGACGCGCGGCGCGTCCGTGAGGTTTGCCCGCGACTGGTGCCAGATTGCACCGTTTGTGAACATAATAGAGCCTTTCGGTGCGACAGCCACGCTGCTCTCAAGCCCTTCTGCTTCTCCCAATTCGGGACGGCGGAGCGTTTTGTGTGAACCGGCGATGCACGCCGTTGCACCGTTTTCTTCCGTAAAGTCGTCTAACATCCAGACGGTTTGTCCGGTTATGGAACCCGACGGGAAAGGCGATTGCATCGCCCAATACGGGTAATCGATATGCCAACCGCCTTCGGGTGCGCCGGGTCCAACGATATTCGCTGTAAACGTGGAGGCGATGACATCTTCGCCGAGCATCCGTTTCCATACAGCGACGACGGTTGGATGCTGAATAAAATAACGGAAGATGGGAGATTTTCCGACGATCGCCCAAACCCGTCGGATTTTACCCTCACCATAACTGTGGTCAAATCCGTTTGCGATGTCTTCTTCGACTAATTTCCAGATTGCCTCGCGTGCCTCGTCTGCTTCAGCGTCGGTAATCACGTTCTCAATGATATGGAAACCGACTTCACGCAGGTCATGTTCAACGATGTCAAGTTTTTCTGAATCTAACGCCGATTTGATCTGTAGCATACTTCACCTCTGCCTTACACTACCGGATACGCGGTAGATTGCGAACTGCTGCAATAACCTGATCCTCTAAATCGTCTGCGTCACTATCTGGGACCAGATTGTGTTTGTCCATCCACGCGATATTTTCTGCGACACTCTCTGTAACCGGAATTTTCGGACTGAATTCAGGTAATGCTGCTGCAAGTTTCTCATGGCTGAAGATTTGTGTATGCCCGAAGTTGCCTCGCAACCCACTGAACCGATCCGGTGCCATCGCGATAAGCGTCTCTTGCGAGACATGCACGATCTCTATGTCAACACCGAGTGCATCCGCCGCCGCACGGTGCCATTCGTCCCAGGTCCGTGCTTGCGGGTGGACGATATTGTATATCTCGCCGAAGCAGTCGGATTTACCGAGTATATCTGTAAACGCAAAACCTGCGTCGCGAGATGACAGGAATTGAAAATAATTTAATCCGTCGCCTGCGGAGAGGATCGGTTTGCCCTTCCGTAGGCGGTCAATCCACCCCCCGTCTCCGCCAACTTGACGTAGGAGATTCATCCCCGGTCCGTGGGTATACGACGGTTTGAAGATGGTCACAGGGAACCCGTCGCGTGCGTGCGCTGCTAACAGTAAATTATCCGCCGCGACTTTGCCGAGTCCGTAACCGGATTCCCCTTGCAACGGTGCCGTCTCCGGAAGGTTAATCCCGCTGAACGGTGGTCCGTAGGTCATCACCGTTGAGCAGTGGACGAAGTGTCCGACGCGTCCCTGACATGCTCGCAGTGCGGAAGCGGCATCGTCCGCGTTGAAACTAATCATATCGATGACAGCACCCCACTCTTCTGCCCCGACCTTCGCTTCAAAATCTTCGCGATGCTGCCGATCACCATGGATGATGCGCACATCAGAAGGCGGTGGGTCTCTGTGTTGGCCGCGGTTGAACAGGACAACTTCGTGGTTTCGGTTTTGAAGGGCAGCGACTATCCCTCGGCTGATGTTACCCGTTCCACCGATGACTAAGACCTTCATGGGTTGGTTTCCTCCTCTATCAAAACGATTTCTGCAGATGTTAACTCGTAAAGTTCGTATACCAAACCAATGCGTTGAATATCGTCTCGTGTTATTAACATTGTTAGCTTCCTTTGTTGACAAGTCCTTGATGCGGTATTATCTGGTTTGCCTAAAGTGTCATCACCGGTTTTCGTGAAATGCGTAGTGCTGCGAAACAAACTATGGTGGATCTTAGAATTAATGAGACACTCCAAACCGAACCGGATTCTATGCGGAAACATTGCAAAACTCAAAACCCTCTTCAGTCCTATAAGGTTTATTTGCTTGGGTATTTCTTAAGAATATTTATAGGCGGACGTTTCAAAGATGGATTCACCCCTGTAAGGGTGGTATGTTTATATCTTCCATGCTGAACTATTGTAGCACTTTATACAATTTCTGACGATCTTTTAATCTCAATCAGACATAAAGAACATCCGCAAACAAAGATGTCGGATGCTGAAGTCATGACCGCAGCACTTGTCGCTGCGAGATATTTCGGCGGCAATCAACAAACCGCATGTGCCGTCTTGAAGACGCTCGGATACATCCCAAATATGTTGGGACACTCAAGATTCAATCGACGGCTGCATCGGATCCCTGAACTCTTTCAACTGCTTTTTGAATACCTCGCAGAAGGTGCGAAAGCGAAAAACCCTAAGGGTATCTATGTCATTGATTCCTTTCCAATACCTGTCTGCGACAATATTCGGATTTCACGTTCACGGCTGTATCAAAGCGAAGCGTGGCGTGGAAAGATCGCCAGTAAGCATCGCTACTTTTAGGGCATCAAGGGAAACCTCATAGTCACCGAAACCGGTGAAGCCGTGGGAGGTTTACCTTCAACAGTTGACGCGAAAGCGTGTTGAAATTACAATCAGCCGCATTGAACGACTTCTACCGAAGTCGATTCATGCGGTGTCAGCACGGGGTTTTGAGTTGAAAGTGCTTTTGTTTCTCATCGCAACGAGTATCAAGCAGCTCCTTGGATAAAGGTAGCAACTTGGATTATTTTAGCATAGAAGTCATATTGAGTAAACATCAAGATGTAGTTAGATCAGGGCC
>VXZK01000002.1 GCA_009845545.1 Candidatus Poribacteria bacterium | reverse complement strand
ATATAACAGGGTGAAGAATATATATAATAGGTGAAGAATATATATAATAATTGAAAAACACTGTTGAAATACGCAGAAATACTCAAGCAAAAACACCAAAATTTGTTAGTAGCAACTTGGGTTAAAACAAGCAAGTAGCAGGTACTATTCTAAGCCCAAATTACGGAATTTCTCATTAGATAAGATATTCCTTCAAGAACTGCCCTGTGAAGGAAGACCCGACTGCTGCGACCTCTTCAGGGGTGCCGTGTGCCAATACATCTCCACCTTTATGACCGCCCTCAGGGCCGAGGTCAATGACATAATCGGCGGTTTTGATAACATCCAGATGATGCTCAATCACAAGCACAGTATGTCCGTTATCAACGAGACGGTTGAGACTGTCCAAGAGTTTCTGGACATCTGCAAGGTGAAGTCCAGTGGTGGGTTCATCTAAAATATAGAGATTATGCTTACCGCGCTTGAGTTTGCCGAGTTCACTTGCTAACTTTATCCGCTGTGCTTCACCACCGGAGAGGATCGTGGCGGGGTGTCCGATCTGAAGATAGCCCATACCGAGTTGGTTTAAGACACCCAATTTATGGTTAATCAACCGCTGATCGGCGAAAAAATCAACGCCTTCCTCAATTGACATATTAAGGATCTCAGAGATATTCTTGCCGTTATAAGTAACGTCAAGCGTATCTTCATTATAGCGTGCCCCTTTACAGGTTGGACAAACGACCTCTACATCCGGCATAAAGTGCAGCTGCGTGGTGATCGTGCCTTCACCGTGGCACTCTTCACAGCGTCCACCTTTGACGTTGAAACTGAATCGTGAAGCGGTATAACCTCTTGAGAGCGAGAGTGGCGTGCTGGCAAAGAGTTTGCGGATATTATCGTAAAACTTGATGTATGTGGCAGGATTAGAACGCGCGGAACGCCCGATGGGTGATTGATCGATGCTAATCACATCGCTCACGTGTTCGTGTCCCTCCAGTTCGTCGTGGTCCCCGTAGAGCGTCCGACTGTCATGGTAGATAGCATGTAATCTCTTATAGAGGATCTCGTTGACGAGGGTACTCTTGCCAGAACCGGAAGCACCGGTAATGCAGATAAAGACACCGACCGGAATATCCACATCAATGCTTCTAAGGTTGTTTTCTCTGGCACCGGTAATACTCAGGAATTTACCGTTTAAGCTGCGACGTTGTTTTGGCATCGGGATCTCTCGTCTTCCACTCAAATAGAGACCCGTCAAAGATTCGGTGCAGTCAAGTATCGTGTCAAGTTCCCCTTGAACAACGACTTCTCCACCGTGGACACCGGGTCCGGGTCCGAGTTCAATAATATGATCTGCGGCGCGAATTGTGCTTTCATCGTGTTCAACGACAATAACGGTGTTGCCGATGTCGCGCAGTTTTCGTAAGGTCTCAATCATCTTAGCGTTGTCCTTGGGATGCAAACCGATACTCGGTTCATCAAGGACATAGAGCATGCCCATCAATCCGGATCCGATCTGTGTAGAGAGACGGATACGCTGCGATTCACCGCCGGAGAGCGTTGCGGAACGACGATTGAGGTTGAGATAATCGAGTCCGATGCCGAGGAGGAGATGAATCCGCGTCACAAGTTCACTAATGACGCGATTGCCTGCTTCTCGCTGTTTTTCGGGAATATCTGTGATCGTTAACAGGAAATCTCGCAATTCCTCGAAATGCAGTTCGCCGACTTCGTGGATGGTTTGACCGTCAATCGTAACAAGGAGTCGCTGTCGTTTAAGTTTGGCACCGTCACAATCCGGACAGGTGCGTTCTACCATCACTTTTCGGAGATACTCTTCCATACCGGAGTGTGCCTCACCCTGTTTCCGGTAACGACGATAGTGTCTGTCAATACGGGTAATAATACCATCAAAACGGATTTTTCTACCGAGGTGGCGTTTCTCAACCGGTCTTGCGCCTTCTGGCTGTCGGATCGGGAATTCTTCGCCGTGTGTGCCGTGATAGAGGATATCAATAACCGCTTCTGGGAGCGCTGCAAAAGGCGTGTTCAAGTCAAACTCGTAGTGCGCAGCGAGGCTGTACATTGTCCTGCCGTCCCATCTATCCGGATCGTAGTTAAAAGCTTGGTGGACGAATGCGCCGTCGACGATACTCCGGGTCTTGTCAGGCACGAGTAAATTGGGATGCACCTGCAAGTAGGTGCCAAGTCCTGAGCAGGTTACACAGGCACCGGTCGGTTCGTTAAAGGTAAAGTGATGCGGTCCGAGTTCAGCCATGATTATCCCATGTTTCGGGCATCCGAAACCTTCCAACAGCTCTATTGCATCCGATTCGGCATCTTCGGGCAACTGGACATCAAATCGCATGAAACCTTCGCCGACGAGCATGGCGTGTTCAAGAGAGGCAAGCACCTGTTTATCAATATCTTTTTTAACATAGAATTTGTCAACAATCACTTGGAGGTCGTATTCCTGATCTGGATCGAGTTCAATTTCTTCACTGATGTCGTGTTCAATACCGTCAATTTTGACGTGTCTGCACCCTTTCGTACGGATGTCGTCAAAAAGATAATCGTAATCTTCGCCGTAGATTTTAAAGACTGGGGTGTGAATCTCGACCTCAGTGCCTTCTGGCATTGAGAGCATCCGTTCTAATATCTGATGATGAGAACGAATCGGAATCTCGACTTCACAATAGGGGCAATGCGCGACCCCGATCGTTGCAAAGAGCATCCGGAGGTAGTCCTGCAAATCGGTCATCGTCCCGACAGTGGAGCGCGGGTTCATCGTAATCGTTTTCTGCTCAATAGAAACAACGGGAGACAAGCCGTCAATGAAATCAACATCCGGTTTTTTGAGTTGTGTAATAAAGCGTTTAGCGTAGGTAGACATCGATTCGAGGAATCGGCGCTGCCCCTCTGCATAAACAGTATCAAATGCCAATGAAGATTTACCGGAACCGCTGATACCCGTAACGACGACGAGTTGGTCCCGTGGAATCTCAAGTTCAATGTTTTGTAGATTGTTTTCTCGCGCGCCTTTAACGGCAACAGTTTGTCTCATGTATGCCTCCTATTATTGGCATGAAAATAATATGCCGGTTTCTGTCCAGAGACTTGCTATCCT
>VXZK01000019.1 GCA_009845545.1 Candidatus Poribacteria bacterium | reverse complement strand
AACAACTAAAACCTTTCACCACAAACCTTCAGGAAAAAATGGGGGTAAGTGACTATTCCTATCTGGATGTTCTTGGCAATCCTTCCTGCAAGGTGCTAACCTAAAAGATTGACAAATAGGTTCACAGTGTCATAGTCCAATTATAGCAGGATTCCTTGTATTGACAGGTATTTCTATCACTACCATAAGGTATGTAATCAAGTGAGGTTACTTTTCATTTGGAAACTTTCTTCACTTTTTGAGTAGAAAAACTTAAAACAGCATCCACTGAGTAGATATCGGACGTGCGTCCAATGTCTAAAATGCAACCATCACCTACCAATATATAAAGACCAATTTTTTAAGACCTTTTCGTGCATAAAATGGAAAAAATGTCAAAAATTGTACGAAAAAAAAGAAAAAGTGTGAATTTTTATCGGAAAATCCGAAAATATGTCGGTTGTAATGATCATTACACTCTTGAAAATCCCGGATTCCACAAATCTGTTTTTAAGCAATTAGGCGCGATTTTCCACTTCTACCCTTGCATCTCGCGGCGCACTTCCTGCATTACTAACCCTATTGACAATTGATAACTGATCGCTGACATAAATGTTTTATCAAAAGGTTCCCTTGCACATCAGCGCAAAACGGTGTATAATATACATTGGTGTCAAACATACAAGTACTGTCAAATATAATCGAAGAAACTGAAGAAAAAAATCCTATAAGTAAAAATATGAAATTGTCATTGATTCTCACGGTCGCGCTGTCTATAACATGTTTATCTGTTGCACACGCACTGCCACCTGACCCTGAACTCCAGAGCGCAATCCAAACCGCTCGGAAATTCACTAATCTTAAACCACGATACACCCCAAGCGAAATAACCGAATGCGTAACCGATAGTTTTGTCACACTCGCCAAAAATTGGCACAACTTACCCGCGATGTATCGGCAGGAACTCAAGCCGATTTTCCTGCGACCGGGACTTCCCGGCAGCTTCTTCGGCGAGATAGAATTACCTGAAAAGTTTAACACACCACATTTCAGACTTCATTACACGCGTGTCGGACCGCATGCACCGCCACTTGAAGATTTTCACCCACGCAACGGCGTGCCTGATTATATCGACTTCTGTGCAGATGCAATGGAACGCGCCTACCGCGTTCAAATCGACCTGATGGGATTTAAGGTCCCCTATATTGATTTCTGGGCAGCGCAGAACGGCGGCAATCATAAATATGATGTCTATCTCTTTACTTTCCCCGCACTCGGTATCACGACAGCGGATTGGTTTGAAGGGCGCGTCTTATCTACCGCGCTGACCGTCGCACCCTACTTCATGATCAACTCCCGTATCTACGATTACGTCGGTAAAGCCGAAGGCATCCGCTATCTTGAAACAACCTGCACCCACGAATTCCTACATGGAGTCCAGTTCGGATATAATGCCTATATGCCGACATGGTTCATGGAAGCGTCCGCAACTTGGATAGAAGTCATGACCTACGATGGCGGACGTATCGACGATGGCGATACACTCCCCGATCCCGATGAACCTAACGAAACCGATTCCTATAACTATTACATCCATCAACTCCGCCGCTGGTTTCTCATTCCCGATATCTCACTTGAGAGTCGCATCGGCGACCACGAGTACGGATCGGTTATCTGGGCATTATATATGGCAGAGCGATTCGGATACGATATTATACGGCAGTTTTATCGCAATACCACCGACGGGAGTTATCGCGAGATGGGGAACTTCTACGATGTCTTTACCGACAACGGCACCACCCTTGCCGAGGCGTTCAAGACTTTCACGGTATGGAATTATTTCACACACAACCGCGCCAATACCGCAACCGACATGCCTGGGTATAAGTTTGCACATCGTTTTCCACCAGTCGCTATTCATCCAAACGATATCCACACCAGTTATCCAATCCACACCGATTTCAATTCAGAGGCCATGCCTGAACATTTCTCGTCAAGGTATATCGTCTTCAAACCTACCGGTATTCTGCCAGAATTCGCAATCAAAATTGATGGCGCAGACCTCGCCCCTATAGATATGAGCAATCTGACACAAACTGACCGAACAAGAATTCAGAGGGAATTGGACCGACACACATTTACCGGGTTGCGCGGATGGGCTGCCAAGTTTATCGTCAAAAAACGGAACGGTACCACTGAAATCAAAGAGGCGTTCACCTACCAACGTTCCCAACAGGCACAGATGACTTTCAAAGACTTCGGCGGAGATATTCAAGAGATTGCCCTTATTCTTATCAATATGCATCCTGATGTTGAACAGGTTATCATACCCGGTGGGACTTTCGGGGGTGCTGTTAGTTATACGGCAGGCAAACCGCCGACAGGCATGCTTTCCAACGTACAGGTTATGCAAGGCAGTAATGGCCCCATCGTGACGTGGAATGTTGATAACTCGACTGACATACGAGACGTGGCAATTGTGAGGAAACGCTATGTCCTGCAAAGTGAGACAGATGTGCCACAACCTTTCCAAAACCCCGATGAAGTCCTCGCAGCCGCTGACCAGGATGACAACGGCATCCCTGAAGACGATATAGAAATCATCGGACGTGTGGACATCACGCAAACTCGGTTTGAAGACACGGCTGTCTTTCAGGATGTTGATGTTAATAGCATATTCTTTGATCCAGTTAACACCCATTATTATTATGCTGTTGTGCCTGTTAACGCGATGGGGATTATGGGCACACCAAGCATCGCACCAAACGGCATTGTCCCAAGGTTTGATACGCCGAGTAATGCACCTGCTTTTTTTCTTCAGACACAACCGCACGGCACGGGGGCGTGGCAGGTTGAAGTGCAAAGCACACTACCCTTACAAAGCGCACCACACCTAACAGTGGAAAGTCCTAATAAAGATAGTTATACCGTCTTTTTAACGCAAGAAACTGAAACAAAATGGATCGGAACACTCCGCACTAACGGATTTCCGCCGACAGGTCTCTATCTCTATAAGATTCGTGGACAGACCCCAACTGGCGTAACAGGCACCCGAATCTGGCAAGGACAAACCTTCAACTATGTCGCAAATAGCCAAAATCGAAATGTCACAGTCGCACCTAACCCACTTTACGCGGGACAAGGCAAGCACTTATCATTCTATCCGAAAGGCTTAACCGTTGAAATCTACGACGCTTTCGGGAACATAATTAAAGTACTTGACAATGCCTCCGAATGGGATTGCACAAACGCACGCGGCGAAATGGTCTGCACCGGACTCTACTTCTTCCGAGCAACCGATGGAAACGGCTTTCAAAGTACCGGAAAATTCTGTGTGGTGAAGTAATGAACAGTTATCAGTTATCAGAAAGAATGGCGATCAGCGATCAGCGATCAGCGATCAGAAAAGATCCCTCTAATAAACGAAACCCCTCTTTACTGAATGCTGACGGTTTCCGATGGCTGAAAGCTATTTCTATTATATTTTTCTTGCTATTCCTCTGTAGTTGCGGAGACGAGGGGTTAATTGACCCACACGGCGAAACTTCACTGCCACCTCCTAATACAATTGGACGTTTACACGCTATTGACTTCCCAACGGATACAGGGTCCGCGTGGAGCTATATCAACATTGACACCGATGAGGAATTCACGCTCCGGGTCGAAGGCACACGCGATGTTGGTGGAACGACACATCGGCAGATGACTGTCAGTGAAATCAGTCCCAGTGACCCCGACCAATTCAACTGGCAAGCTGTTGACCATTTGGTCGCAAATGCCTTCTATTTACGGTTTGACACCGAATTTGTGGATGTATTCCCGTTTCCAATTTTTGCGACCTATTTTTACAAGACACCGCAAGCCTTAGTCGAATCCGCGTTCGACATTTTCCTACCTGATCCACCTGATGGGATTACAATAGAGCACTACAAACATTTTCCACCACGCCGCCTCTGGGATTTTCCATTGAAGGTCGGAAAGAAGTGGGTCGTTTTTGAGAAAACCGCCGGTATACCCGTGGAAGTCACGCGTTATGTCGCTGAGAAAGATGTGCAGGTCACCGTCCCCGCAGGCAGTTACACGACTTATGTTGTCCACGAGGAGGCGGTCTACGGGGATAGGCCAGAGCCGTCAAGTTTCTTGATTAGTCCACTCGCAATTTATTGGGTCGCACCATCTATCGGTGTCGTTCAATATAGATACAGCCGTTACCGCGCAACCGAGGAATTGTTTTCAGAGACCTTCGCTCTTAAAAGCTTCCATCTACCGGGACCCAATACGGATTAAAACAAAAGGGAAAAGATTGGAAAATTGGAAGATTGAGAGAAGATTCTTTTCCCATCCTTCCATGTTTCCATCCTGAAGAGTGATGAAAACCCTTGCACACCGGAATATCCCCATTACCATTGTCGGTGGCGGAATACACGGCGTGTCTATTGCACTGCGACTGCTCCGCGAAATGCCGACAGCAGCAAAACAGCTCGCTATTGTCGATCGGCATCCGCAACCTCTCACGCAATGGCGAGACAAGACAAAACACCAAGGCATGACATTTCTCCGTTCCCCCGCTGTTCACCACATTTCCCTCGATGCACTCGGGATCGTTGAATACGCAGAACGCCATAACCGCACAAGTGAACTCGCACCCCCGTATGCACAACCTTCCACCCAACTCTTTTGGGATTTCTGCAACGCTGCGCTTGCTGAGCTAACGCAACATCAAGTCTACTATCAATTTGAGGTGGCGAAATTACGGTGGGACAAAGGGGCTGGGCCGTTTCCGTTCCGTTTAATCTCAACGAACAAGGAAGGATTTCGGAGCCGGTGTGTCATCCTCGCCATCGGTGCTGACGATTGTACTTATGTGCCACCGGCGTTCACAAAATGGCAACGCCAATTCCGTGACAGGGTTATACACGCGTCCCAATTTTCTGTGTTAGCAGTGGAGGAGACCCCACCAGCAAAAATTGTCATCGTTGGGGGTGGATTAACAGCAGGGACACTTGCCAAAAGTCTCAGTGAACGCGGACATCGCGTAACACTGATTGCTCGGAAGCGATTGAAGGTAGAGCAGTTTGATTTCCCACCGGTGTGGCTGGGCCCCAAAGCACTCACCGAGTTCGCAAGTGAAACCGATTTTCGGCAGCGTTACGACATTATTCAGCAGAACAGGGGAGAAGGCAGTATTACGCCCGATATTATGGATGCACTGACGAACGCACCGAACATTGATCTCTATCCTGAAACCTGTATCCGTAATATCGTCTCGGTGGATAGGAAAAGGCAAGCACAGCACTTACAGGTTGAAACAACGCAAGGTGTCATTCGGGGGGTCTCTTACGTCATTTTGGCGACAGGATATCAATTCAATCTGCGTCGCTACAGTTTTCTAAAGGAATTGATCACACAACACCAGATCCCACTTGTCCGAGGTTTACCACACCTTGATGCCGATTTGCAACTCCACCCGATCCAGAATCTATTCTGTTCCGGCACCATAGCGCAGCTCCAAATAGGACCCGCTTCCGGCAACATCGCTGGCGCGAATCTCGCTTATGAACGTCTTCGCGAAAAATTGCTCTCATATCTGTAGAGGCAATTCTCAATTGCTTCTTTTAACTGCAGCAGCCAATTTTTGCCAGCGCGGGAGAAACGCCTCCGTTAAAAAACTATCCAGTTGCCAGATGTTCTGCTGTGGATCTCTTTCAAAAAAAGTCCCCATCGCTAATACCAAGATGTCCTTGAAACCCCACTGGGTCTCAATCTCTGACAAATCCTTGTATGTTTGAATAAACGCAGTGTGAATTCGGAGAAAATTTAATGCCGCAGAACTAAACGCGTTGAGTTTCAGATGACCCTCCTCGGTTTGTTTCCAAGACCATTCCGATTGATAAAAGGAATGAAGCTGCGTTTTACAGAGTTCGACCGCTGTACTGAGGACTTGCCACAGCTCTTTATGTTTTGCCGCATCATTAGGAATATCAAGTTTCTTGCAAATTTCTTTATGTAACTGCTGTTGCGTCAATTCAGAGGCGACCCAGTTTTGGAAAACTTCGGAGGCGTGTACAAAGCAATTGCGTAAATCGGCGAGGGTCAAATCCAGTTTGCTCGGAAACGCTTTGAGTAAGGAGGAACTCGGCAACAGATGCTCCTGTTCCGGATATAGCTCTAAGAACTTGTATTCCACAACGTCCGCCAGCATTTCAGCAAGAATCGGCGTAAAAGCGATAATCGCGCGTTCATACAATTCCGCATCTATGAATTGCTGTAACTTGGCGGGATCAAGTGCTATTGTCCCCGCCTCAGTTTTGATAAACGTGTCAGCGAAAGAAGTCTGCTCTCCCAAAACAGAAGCCGTTTCAGTTAAGGATAATGGACGTTTAAACAAAGTCAATGCGGTATAAGGTTCCTCAAAATTGAGTAGACTTTCCTGCCACTGATGCCCCCAAGTGTCGTGAATCAGGTATTTGTCAAGTTCTGCTAAAGGAAGAACGCCGATCATACGTGTCAGTGTTGACGTGACTAAGTCCAAAGGCAGTTCCGTATCAGCAGAAATTTTCTGACGGAAGTCTAAGTCTAAGTCTTTTGCGTTGAAGGTTCCGAACACCGGGAAATGGGCAAAGGGTTCAACCTCCCAAATTTTTCGGAGAAATTTCTCATAATGGGCTTTGGAATGTTGTGATTTATTGTTCGCCTCATTGCGTTTGGGGTCTTGAGGATTTTCTATGGGTTCAGTCGGAAGACAAAAATAGAGTGCAGAGGAAGTTTTTACCAACTTTACCTCACCGACTTCAAACGGAGCATCCGGATATAAAGACCGAAAAAGTTGTAAAATATCTGCGTTCAGTTTCGGGTTATCCGACACCAAATTGAAACGAGTTTCTAAACTCTGCATAATTTGATGCCGATGGCGAAGCGGGCTCGTTCGAATGGCAAGTTGACGCGTTAGGCTGTCCACTATTTCCGAATCCAAATTGAATGCATATTGAAGTGCCGTTTTCAAGTGCTCTCGTTTGTCCGAAGCTGCTGGCGCATCCGGTGTAAAGAGTGTGAAGATTTTAGAACCGGCAGTATCTATATTTTCAATTTTGGGATGATGCACAAGAGCTGGATAGTGTTCAAGGGACAGCCAGACAGCCTCAACGAAGGCGGTATCTAAAATTGTCTCATCACAGGGCATCGGCGCGTGTTGCCAGTTTGCCCGCGTAGCCGCCATCAATTCGTTATGATGTGTATAGAACCTTTCGAGCATTTCGGTTGAATCGGTCCCCTGTTCCTTTTTGGCTTTATTGATTTGCTGCGTGAGGACTTCAAGTTTCTTTAAACATTCTAAAACAGGTTCCCAGCAGCTGGCGATATTATCGTAATGCCATGTGTGGCGCGCCATAAATTTCATCCTTTTCTTTATTTTTCCTATTGTTCTTCATTTTTTGTTTCAAGAGCAGCAGGATTATCATGTAGCGGTGTTAATTCGCGTATTTTTGCATCAACCTGTTTCGCAAAAGTGAGGCTCTCGTCGAGTTCAGTCCGAAGACGTGTGAGTTCTGTCTCATCGCTTTCAGGATTGAGTGTCAGGACCCGGGCATAAAGATGTGAAAGTTGAACAATCGTCTGCTGAACATCTTTAATCTGTTGTTCCCGGTGTTGTTGAAGCACGCTTTTGACCGTGGTTCCCAATTGCGTTCCTATTGATTTTTGGTGCATTTTAAGCGTATCCTTCAAACACTGTACGGCTTGTGTAAAGAGTTCAGAAACTTTGTTCGTGATGTCGGCTCTAACAGTAATCGGCAACGTTCCCATCCATCCATCGCCACCGGCTTCCTCCTGAAAGGATGTGTGCAAGGCGCGAAGTTCTCCAAGCATCGTTTCTGTTCGAGCATCGCCATCCGCTTCAAGTTGTTCGTGTAGGGTGTTGAGCTCTTCCTCTTGCTTGTGTTGGACTTCCTGAAGAATCTCAGTGTGAACTTGTTTGGCAATATCGTCGGTACCGGTTGCCCACTTACTAATCAAGGTCCCGATAGGCACCAAAATGCTGAGGATCGCACTCCCGAATAGATAAAGAATCTTCGGTTCTAAATTGAATATCCAAGATGCAAAAGCGATAGAGCATCCCGCGGCGAAGGGGAAGATGACATAAGAATTGCCAAGAAGATGAAGGAGGAATTTCTTCCGAAACAATTTCCGATCAATCAATTTCTTTAATGGTTATCGGTTATCGGTTATCGGTTATCGGTTAAAGAGAACTCTGATTCAGTCAAACCGCCTCTTAACTAATAACCGAAAGGTTTTTCGCAGAAAAACCGTACTGACAACTGATAACGATTCCTCTATTCCTCAATACGGTTTTCCGAGAAGTTCAAATGTAACGCTTTGTGCGGCTGCACCCCGCATTTGCGGGGAGGTCTGGTTGCTCGCTATAGCACGGATGCGGTGGTTCGCAATACCAAAATTTCTCAAAGATGCTGCCGCCGCCTCAGCACGTTGTAAGGCAAGAACCCGATTCGCCGCCGGGTCCCCCTCTTGGCGCGTGTGACCTACGACCCTGAGGTAGTACTGCGGGAACGATTTCAGATTTGCAGCCAGTTCTTGCAACGCGCGTTTACTACCTGGAAGAATCCGAGCATTCCCGCGCCCGAATTGGATCGGTTCAACTTTCATCGCCGCCACAGGCGCGAGCGAATTCCATTTCGTATCTGAAAGCGGATTCAGTGCCTCTTCTTCTCGAACCTCTTCCATTGGGGTTGAGCCAACGAATATACCGTCTAACCCGTCATTACCGCTTGCGTTCAACATACCCGGATGGAACTTATCGTGGTGGAGTGACCGCAAAATGCCCTCAAAAAATAGCTGCTCGTAATTGCCTGACACTGGATCGGTAGCGATGGAATTCGTCTGCACCAATACCTGTGCAATTTTAGCGATCATCGCTTCGAGTCTCTCGGTACCTTTTGCCTCCGCTGACGGAATTACGCCGAAATGCGCATAATTTTCAACCGTGTTACGCCATTCAATGCCCTTTACTAACTTATCCGTCTCATTTCGGTTTAGCGAGCCACCATATTGCTTCGCGTCCGATTGAATCAAGGAGGCTAACCCATCGGGTCGGTTATTGTAGTCGTAGTTTGCTCGGAGGTACGCTTGCACAACGTGCGTGACAAGTTCGCGTTGTGAATCCAAAAATTCGCGCTGAACCACTAACACATCAACGATATAACCCTTGAGCTTTGAACTATCTAACAGCAGATGCACACCTTCAATCGCAAGGGCTTTCGTCACATAAGGTTCCCAAATCACATAAGCGTGTGGCTCATCTGGATCAGCGGACTTGAGTTTCTTATAGGCATCTTCAGCACCGTTTGTCTCAACTGCCCACGAAGATGGCAAACTCGGTAGGCTCATCTTGTTGATCATAATTCGGGCAAGCGTTTCACTCGGAGAATCCGGAGTCAGCACGATACGCGCCCGCGGATTACTCAAATTCGGTATTTGCGGGACACCTCGCTTATACGCAACAATCGCATCCGCACCTTTAGATTCGTCAATCACGAGGACAATTGAACCCGGAAACTCACCGATAACACTGCCCGCCTTAAGGTAGGCATCAATCGTGAAAACCGCCATCTGAACATTACCGCTTTTCAGCGCGCGGATGCGTCCCACGTAATCGGCTTTATCGTCAACAAATGTAAGTTTAATCCCTTGACGATCCAGGAGATTCTGAACAGCCGGAGACCGGAGTATCGCATATCCGGGAAACGAGTCATGGGCTACCTTGATGTTATGGGCGTAACGTTGCGTACTCGTCTCTTTGACAAGATCGCCTCGGATCCACGGTTCAACGACGAACTTATAGACTAACCCGATAACCCCGATAATAACGAGCCAGCTCGCTACCATGATGATGATGCGTTTTTTCTTACCAGCGTCCATAGTTACTATTTCCTATTTCTGAAAATCAAGAAACCGATAACGGATAACACAATCAGAACTACAACAAACCATGCAGCGCCTCGCCCTGATCTAAAGTCAGTATCACGTTGCTGTGGTGTCGGAGCCTTTCTCGGTGGTGTCGTTCGTGTCGGTTTCACCTCTGCCGATTTTACAGCGATTGACGTATTACTCGGCGGCGTTGTGAGCCGCTGAATCAAATCCGCAGCGATTTCCGATGAAAGCGGCGCAATATATTCAAAAGCATCTGCGCCGCCAACATCTGTACCCGTATCGCCGGTTTCCGCAAGAATTTGCGACACCGCTGCTACTAACTCTCCCGGATTATCTGCCTTGCGGTAGCTATCCACAACCTTTGCCAACATGTGATCGGTCTTCATATCGACACCGATAACATCAATACGAATCTGGCGGTTGAGGATTTCAGGCGTGTAGTGCTTGACTTTATCAGTATCTGAAGCCTCACCATCCGTGACAACTAATAACCGATAGTTTCCGTAGTTGTATTGTTTTTCGCGTTGGTCAAGGAGGCGGTTTGCCCCTATTCGGATATACTTCCCTAACGGCGTGTTGCCACTCGGTTGTGGTAAATGGATGGCTGCTATCAGTTTTTGCGTGTCCTTCGGTCCTAATGGGTACACCCAGTCATTCTGGATGTTGGCACCGCTGAACACCAGCAATCCGATCTGTGTATCGTCCGGAATTTTAGAAAGCACTTCTTGTAATGCTGCCTTCGCCGCTTCCATCTTCGATTTCGTCCGGTCACCGCTAAACTTATCCTGCATTGAACCGGAGGCATCGAGAATCACAACAATGTTATCTTTATGAATATCATCTTCAGCATTGCAAATCTGAACACCAAAAATGAACAGACCGAGTAGCAGAGCAAATAGCATGCCAGAGTTGACAGTTATAATGCGTTTCATGAAAAACCCTTATCTATATCATGGAATCGTCAGTTTTTGAAAACCATCAAAAACTGTCAGCATAAGATTTGCTTGACAGATACTTTCCCTTCTGATGGCTGACGGCTATTCCCGCTAAAAATCAAAATCGGAGACTGCAACCGCTTCCGCTGAAACTTTAATCAGTGCGAATTCAACACGCCGATTTTCTGCTGCTTCAGATGGACTCGTCGGTTTGGCAATAACAGGCTCTTTAATTCCGACACCTACTGGCACAATCTGGTCTGGATCGATACGTGCGTTTTTCCGACGCGCATAGTTAATAATCGACGCTTTAACCGCTTGTCCGCGCTGCTCGGAGAGTTTTAATGCAGCCCGCATCACTTGGTACGGACTCTCAACGCTACTGCCATCGTCAAACTTCTTTTGCTGAATCAGACGAATCAAGTTCGCGGTGTTTTCCAAGCTAAAAGGCTTACCCTCCATGAAATATTTGTAATTCCCGCGCGTACCTGTCCGCTTCAAAATACCTGTTTGAAGTCCTGTTTTAACCAATACGCTCAAGGTTCGCGACGGGTCACTGTGTCCTTTTATAGCGACTGCAGCGTTCCCATATTTTGAAGCCAACTCAACCACCCTGTCAAATTCTTCTCGGTACTTCGCATCACTAAACGTGTCTTGGTTCGCATCAAATTGAATCGTGAACGAGATAAGCGTCTTTTCGTCTAATACAGCATCTTCGTTGAACGACTCAATCTCCGCACGGACCGTCTCTTTTTTGAAGCGGGTCTGTTTCAATTGCGTCGGAGCCGTCACGGTGGTCGTCAGCAGATTCTTAAAGGTTGGCGAGTTAAAATTTAAATCGGAAGATATCAGCGCATAGCGCTGCCTTGCAAACCCCCAATTCACAGCCATATCCAATCCTGCTTTGTTGAAACCTTCAAAGCCGCTAATAGTATTACTCGGATCGTTGAAGAAAGCGATATTTCCCGGTTGCCCAACGAACGTGCAATCCGCGATTAAGCCGTGTGCATCCTCTTCAAGCGTCGGTAATACTTCTTTACCGTAGATGTTTTGCATCGTTGTCAGCAGCTGCGTATATTTTTGAGAACCACTCGTTTCGTAGGCTTTTTTGAGAGCTACAACCTCTTCGGCACCCTTCAGATAACCGGCAAAGAAGCGTTCAACAAACGGTTTGTAAGCATCGTAGAAATCTTTACGACAGGCATAAACGTCTGCAATAGAACGAGAAAGCGTCGCAGTGCTAACGACAACGCTCGCGCCTTTGACAGTACCTTCAGCACCGGTACCGGTGTTCTCAGAACCGCCTGTTAATCCAATCATGTCGGGTGTTATCACAAAGCAGCCTGCAATAGTAGCGTCGTTTCGGAACCGTTCTGCGGGTCCCTTGGCACCTGTTAATTCGTCCACCCAAACAATTTCCACATTTGATTTTGAAAGCCGAGCCGTGTTCAACATATCATAAAGCATCCCTACGTGCGGCCCACCCTTTTGAATAGCGATCTTTTTGCCCCGGAGGTCAGAAATTTTTCGGATATTAGGACGACCGACGAAATGGTCACCCGCCGACCAGGTCAGCTGCCCAAAAACGACAGGTTTTGTACGAGCATCCTTCCCGATGGCTTCGCTTGCTTGCGCTATCATTCTGAAGGTGCCACGGAGGAAGGGTGATTTACCTGAGAGATAGTCGCGGACCTGTTGCTGAAAATTATCACCCGGTACCAGTTTGAGATTCATACCGAGTTCCGCCATAATCGTACCCGGACGGGTCGTCAACCCACCGTTGGCATGAAACAGTGCTGCTTCGCCACCCCATGTGATATACGGTACTACCAGCGGTGTTATTGCCGTCACCTCTTGAACGGTAACAGGACCAACCGCATCTGAAAACCGTTCTTGCGCGTTCGCATGCAACGCAAGAAAAATGAGCAGCGTCACCAGACAAAACAGCGTACATTTTGAAAATTGCTTGCAAGCCAACCTAAAATTTCTTTTCATGATTTTCCTCGCGTTCCTTTTCAGTTATCAGTTAAGAACGATAACTGATAGACTTGTTAAATTTACCTTGTAAGGGCATAGGCAACGACGTTCATCCCTTGTTCAAATGCCCATTCTCGCTGCTTATTACCACCAGGGCTGCACGGTCTACCTTCCCACGCACAATTCAGATCGCTCGGGCAGAAGTAGACCATCACGCGATCACCGTCCATAATCGCTTCGTCGTGATCGGAGATACCCGGAATCAGTTTATCACCACCGAGGTACTCATCATGGTCATAAAGTGTGTGATAAATCGGATGGCTCATCTCTAAACGTTCCAACTTCTTTTCCGGGAACACCTTGCGTAGCATCTCATAGATATGCGGACGCAAGCCACCGCGACCACCGTTAAGGCGTATGTCACAATCTTCCACATGCAGAAAACCGCCCCGTTCAAAATAGTCTCGCAGTTTACGCACCTGTTCGGTGGAAAGCCGAATCCCGCGATGGCCTGTCATATAGAGGAACGGATAGGCAAATAGCCCTTCATCATCAATATCAACATATTGTGGATGCTCGCGCACCTCGACATCTATCGTCGTATTTTCAGCAAGAACCTCGGTGAATTTGTGATCTGATGGCCAACGATAATAGTTGACGATATTTGTATACCAATCGCCACCCGGATATTTGAGTCGGACAAAGGTGAACTTCTCGCCTGTCGCGTTCATCTCAGGATAATGGTGTTCAATCTCTCCGTACCGCGTACCGTAATGAATATCGCGTGTCGCATCGTAAGGGATATATTCTCGAAACCCGTATTGGGCATCGGCTGGCAGGATTAACCCACCTGCAGCGACCGCAGAAGCCGCAAGTCCAACGGACCCCTTCAAGAAGGAGCGTCGCGACAGTAAATCTGACTTCGAGTCTACGCCAGATATAGGTTTCTTTTCGATGGCTCCGGGAGTTCTATTGTTGTTTAACACGGCTTTTTCCTCCTATTCCGACTTATTTTTTCCAATTCCATTTGCTAATACTTGGCATCGAACATGTGTGTCGGTCTACAGATGATATTTGTCCACAACAATTTATGGTATCTGAAGTATTCCTAACTTTATTATAACCTAAGGCTTCAAAAAAATCAAGATTGCATCTGCAATTGCACGTCCGTGTTGTTGTGGCATCGGACGAATTCGACGATTCCCGCGAGCACCCTTCGTGTTCCGCGCGGCTCGCGCCTTTTCTGGAATCGATTTACTGCGCGAAGTCTGTTCGGGTTGAGCCACAGATTCTCTGCCCGGTCTATCACGCGAAACCCGTTGCACTTGATCTCTTCCAGAGATCGGTCTGCTCCGCGGCATCCGTTTTAATTGATCCCCAGACACAGGCTTCGTGGAATCTTTCGGCTTGACACTCACGACTTTGTCCTGAATGACTAACATCGACGAATTGCCGCCATCAAGATTAAGGGCATCCGTTGCACCCCATTCCAGAAACAATTCCGCAAGCCGCGACAACATAACACCCCGTCGGACCCCTGCCTCTGCCGCCGTTATTGTTACAAAAAGGAGCGTGCCATCTGCCTTTTTACCGATGGCCGTACGCGGATGCCAAAAACTGTGAAACGCTTGATCGAATCCTTCGCGTTCGTATGTTTCCGTGGAAGAGGCAGTCTTATCTCGTAATAATAAGGGACCCCCACCGATAATATGCACAAAACTTGACCATAAATTACTATCCCCAACACGTTCGGGGATTATCGTCTCGCGAATCTGCACCGCATCACCTACTGCGATATGTGATAAAAGTTCGCCGCGTTTCCTACCGCTTACGGAGAGAACATAACCATCTGCGGGGATACGCAGACTTCCCTGGCCATTGTGTATATTTGTTACTTTGCCGTTTCGCACAACAACTTCAGCACCATCCGGCATTGTCAAGGTCACTACGTGAAAATGCGGACGGTAAATAACCAATTCGTTTCGACCACGATTCCGATTCATACCATCAATTGCCAATGTCTCTCCACTCGGCAAGACGAGTTCCTGCCGTAAGGCAATCCTATCAATGTCCGTCTCAATTTTCCCATCAACTGTCCTAAATCCGATGACGGCTCTACCTTGTTCCGGTTCGCTTACCCATTCACCGTCAATTTTCAGTGCACCGACAGACTCTCCGCGGAACGTCCCCACCATCTCAAAGAAGCCACCGTTTATCGCAGCGAATGCATTGTGCCGCCGCGCAAGCGATGCCAACGATTCTGTACCGATGCCCGCACTCAACGCACGATATGGACGAATATCCGCTGCATCTGGTGATATGGCAAGGATATTCGTTAGCACACCGTTATCTAATATCTGTCGATGCGTAATTCCGTCCACAACTGATTTCGTCACATCGCTCATCTCGAGATCGGTATAGGAGCGGAAATAGTCAGTTATTTTGCTAAACTGAATGACCCGTCCTGCCCAAATGCCGAGACAGAAAACCGACAGCAAACTCACTGCTGTTGATATGCGCGGATAACGTTTAATGAAACGAAAACATCGCCGTCCTAAGTAGGTAATATCAAACATTCCAATCACCTCCACTGACGTAGTTATTGAAATGGATAAGTTTAGAGAACCTTCTAAACATCAACGCGGAGAAATGGAGGGTTTTCGGATAAGTGATGATATATACCATTTTAGGATTTAGAACTTAGGCCGTCACGGACTCGCGTTTTGGAAATGGGGCGAAATCATTATTAAAGCGAAAACCCTCGATTTTTCCCTCCACTTCCGAATAGGTTTTTGCTTCTGAAACCTGCTGAGCGTGTTGTTGTACCGCCGTATTGTAACTTCTCAGACGAAGTTCATAATCGGCAATCAATACAACAGTATTCGCAACAACCAGCAACAGTGTCACAACCATTGCAACGAGGAACCGAAATGTCATAAGATTGGCGAGCAATTCTCGCCCAAGGAGTGTCAGGAACATCGCCTTATCGCTCACGTCTTAATTTTTCAAAGCTTTCAAGGCACGAGTCGTTATAATTTGGAGATCCGTTTCTCCCATTCATCACATGTCGCGCGGGTGCGTCGTACCGAGGCACCAATATAATTCGTGGGATCTCGTAGTGCCTCGCGTTGTGGTTCCGTCAGTTTGTCGAGAAACGGACGAAAGGTTTCATCTTCCCACAGCAGTGTTGTCAGACTCTTTCCGGTCTGATGCACTTGTCCAATTAACTTCCGGGTGTGATCGTACGCATCAGGAAATCCGTAATACGCCATCAATAGATAGATCGGTTCCGCTATTGTATCCTCTGCACTCAGCGAGAGGTTGTGTTGCATGTTATCTGCCTTGACATCCATCTCGTCCAATGCACGTCGAAGTCGATAGATGGCATAATCAAACGCCGTGAACAGTTCCATCAGAAAACGACTGGATGCTGAGTTCGTCAGGTCGCGTTGATGTTCTAAGATGCTATCCATAAAAACAGTCTGCATGCGCGGCACAAACGCCTTCCACAAACTTTTGATATTCTCATAAGCCTCTGGATTTACTTTGTGGGGCATTGTTGATGAACCGACCAGCTGCGGATTGTATTTCCTGCCAACCTCAGCGATTTCGGTACGATAGAGATGCCGCATATCGTCTGCGAAGTTCGCAAGCACCGTATACGCCGCCGTAATCTGATATGCCAGATCCGAGATAAATTCCGGCTCTACACACTGCGTTGAGGTGTGTGTATCGGACGGTTTCAAGCCGAGCAATGCCAGGAAATCCGCCTCAATCTGTTCTGGATGTTCATGAATCAGTGTGAGGCCATTAAACGCACCAACCGCCCCTGAAAATTGACCACGTAGATTTTGTCCAGCTTCGTGAATCTTCTCAAGTCGGGTACCGAGACGGCTGATATAGAGTGCCAAGGCATAGCCAAACGTTGTCGGCTCCGCGTGCTGCCCGTGTGTCCTACCGATTTGTACTGTTTCTGCATGCTCGCGTGCCAATCCAATCAGTTGCTGCTCTAATGCGATTAAATCAGGAACAACCACGTTTTCGGTGAGTGCTTTGAACCGCAAGGCGGTTGCAGTATCCAAAATGTCTGCAGAAGTGGCGAACAGATGGACATAAGGACGCGCTTCCGGGCTAATCTTTCGCCGGATCACATTAACCAACGAACGGATATTATGCCGAATCCGCGACTGTTCCTCGTATACCTCTTCTGCTGTTACCAAATCCACCGCTTGTTCCACTTCTTCGGCAATCGCTGACGAGCAGACCTCGTAGTTTGCTAAAGTCCGGACCAACGCCGCCTCCACCTTTGCCTGATACGTGACGTACCCCGCCTCAGAGACGTAAGGCAGCAACCGTTTCATAAAATCGGGATCGCTACCATAATATCTGAAATCCAGTGGACTGACGGCTTCGTAAAGTTCCATAAATGTTTCTCCGTTAGGGCGGAGATAAATCCGCTCCTACTTTTCTGTTTTCGTTTTATTATACTGAAAATTTAAGCAGATGTAAAGACTTTTGTTGCTGATTGGGGTCGCTCAGTTCTCCGACAAGGGTGAACCTTAAATCGCAACATTCTCTTGTAAGGGCGATCTCCGAATCGCGACTTCTTCAACAAAAAGGTTAGTCCAATTTTGGACCCCCAGGCCCGGTAGATGCGGTTAGGAAACCGAACCATAAGTGTCAATTTTAGAGACAATAACCGTCTTAGCCCCAGGTCCGGTAGGTTCGGTTTTGCGGCGTACACGCCTGCCCCCCTGATAAGGGGGGATAAAGGGGGGTTGCGATCTGCATCGCAACCGAACCGGATACTCCGCTGAAACCTTGAAGACTTCAAACCGCTCTTGAATCCCGACCGGATACTCCGCTGAAACCTTGAAGACTTCAAACCGCTTTTGAATCCCGTAGGAATGGTATCTGTGGAGAAAAACGGAACCTCCCAGCCCTAAGCCCCGTAGGGGCGGCATTTTTAGAGAAACTCCTGTGAGAAATCGCTAAATTGACACCTATGATGCGGTTAGGAAACCGAACCTACCGGTCCCCGCGGATGAAAATTCGATCGAAAAATGGACAGACAATTGAATGACCCTGCCCCTCACACCAGGGCCATTCAATTGTACCTATTCACTTTATCTATATGAATAGACCTTATAATGATTTAGTTGCCGTTGTCGTTCGTCTCTGATAAAATTCTGCCAAAAAGATAATAACGTCCTATTTTTCACCCAGAAAAAACGCGCGCGCGCAATAAAGGGTCAAACCTCGCTTAAGCAATTTTTGCGTGTTCATACGCAATTTTTGCGTGTGCCTTCATCAGGAAAAG